>JACPCE010000011.1 GCA_016179945.1 Candidatus Woesearchaeota archaeon
CATTAATATCATTTAATTTTTCCTTTAAATGGGAAATTTCTGTCTGAACTTTCTTGTAATTATCTAAAGTTGCAGTTGACATACAAACAGAATAAATTGTTGGTTTTTAAGTTTATTGGATAAAATTTAGGACAACACAATCAAAAAAATTTAAGGTAATTTAACTCGCACAGGTAAAGAATTATCTTTAGTTGTTCCATCTCCTAGTTGACCATAATTATTAGATCCCCAGCACCACACTTCTTGTTGATTAGTTAATCTGATTGCGCAGGTAAAGTAGCGTCCAACTTCAATTTGATACAAATTGGTAAATGCCCCTCCCCCTAACGGATCAGCTACAAAAATAGGGAATTGGCGATTTATTAAAGTTCCATCTCCTAGTTGACCATAATTATTAGATCCCCAACACTGTGTAGTATGAGAAAGATCGGTATTCAAAAAGCACCCATGACCAATCACACCACCGCCAGTTGAAGCTTGTATTGTCATAATAGGTTTATTATTGCTATCAACTACTTGTCGTGGCGGATCAAATATATTCGCGTTAGGACCACCAACCTCTCTCCCTGGTGCTATTATTCCTATACCCCAGAGGGAGTTATCCTTGATTTGGAAAGCACTAAATCGATCAGCTGTTTGCACATGAGCAAGTGTTCTTAACCCTTTTATCTGATTATTTTTTTCATCTACAATAGGATGAGGTACAAGATGATTTCCTACTCCTAACTTCCATTGTATGGTTTCACCCCAACACCACAAAGCTGTATTTTCATCAATAGCACAGGTATGGCCTTGACCAGCACCCACTGCAGTAAATTTGAGATTTCCTATTACTTGTACTGCTACGTTTGATTTAATTTTAGTATTATCACCTAATTCACCAAAACCATTACCCCCCCAGCACCATACAGTCCCATCATTTTTTAAAGCACACGTATGGTCACCACCGGCTGAAATTGCTTTAATTCCTTGTAAAGGGGTTTTTGGGTTTTTGGACGTTAATACTTGTACTGGGAATTCAGATGTTGTATTTGTTCCGTCTCCTAGTTGTCCGTATAGGTTATTGTTTTCAAAGTTAAAAGGAACAGCCCAGCACCATACAGTCCCATCATTTTTTAAAGCACAGGTATGTGCTCTACCTGCTGAAATTGCTATCGCCCCCTTAAATGCTTGGACATTGTTATTAAGTACAATGAATGGAGTAGAGTAAGTAACAGTTTCTGATGTTTTAAAGACCTGTAATTGTTTTTCCCCAGTTACATTATTAATTACCTCTTGCAATACTTCTTTTTCAAAAATCCTTCTTCCACCCCAGCACCAAATTGTATCTGCTTGTGTGCTTAGAAAGCAGGCATGAGTTTCACCAGTAGTTAGGGCAGGAGGTGGTGGTCCAACAATTGGTCCAGGAAAAATTTGATCGGGATTTTGATAAACGAGTTGATTATTATCATTTGTGTCAATAGCTACTATATCTTCTGAAATAATAGATGAAGCTGTAACTTCTTGAGATGCAGTTTCTTTAACGTTAGAGCTTTTTACATAAACCTGACCAGTAGAACGCAAATCTATATTATTACTAAAATAGAAAACAGATGCAAAACTTAGGAAAAAAATAATGCTAAAAGCAAAAACTTTGTTTTTTTCCATAATATATAATATAAATATAATTTGAGCTAATATATAAAAATTACTTAGAGCTGATTCTGTTTGGTCTTCATTATAAACAAAAATAACTTTTTAAAAAAATAAAAAAATTTAGCCGAATAAACCGGCCAAACCAACAGCTGCTTCTTCTTCAGATTTCTTCTCTTCCTTCTTAGCAGCAGGTGCATGTCCACTACTTTGTGCAGTAGGCGCAGCAACAGGTGCTGTCATCATAGGAACAGCAGCTTCTTTTATAGCTGCTTCAATGTCCACACCATCAAGAGCAGCAACTAAAGCTTTGACTCTTCCTTCTTCTGGTTTTACACCAGCAGCTTCAAGTACTTTTTTAACATTTGCTTCATTTACATTTTGTTTGGCGCTATGTAACAGCATCGCGCAATATATATATTCCATTGTATTTAACCTCCATTAGTATTATTTCTTCTTCATTTTATCATCTTGAAGTTTCTTCAAGATTTCTTTAGCTTTTTTCTCTTCCAGTTCAAAATTTTTGTCTTTCTCTGGTAAATCATGTGTTTTTGCAAGTTTCTCATCTTGAAGTTTCTTCAAGACAGCTTGCGCAACTTCTTCCTCTTTTTCCATTTTAGTATCTATTTTACCTTCTATAGTTTTACTTTTAAAAAAATCTTCTGGTAAATTAAGTTTACCTTTTACTACTTCCATTTCCATATTAGCTTTAGCAAGTTCTTTCTTCACGTTCTCACTAGTTAATATTTTTCTTGAATCTGCAAGAGCATTGCTGTCTAAATAAACTTTTTTAATTAATAATTTAATGTTCTCTTTTGTTGGATAGGCTACGTTAAATGCCAGATTAAATGCATTTTGTGCAGCAAGTTTAATATTATTTAAATAAGTTGTTTCGTCAGCATTCAATACATCTTTTTTAAATATTGTTCCATTTTCTAAAGCAGCTAATAAATTAATGCCTATTTCCATAGGTTCTATTCCTAATCTTGTTAATAAGTTTGCTACTTGTGAACTTATTACATTCCCTTCTTTTACAACCAAAGCATCTTCTTTTACAGCAACTTTGCCATCTACTACTCCCGCTTTAACACCTATTTGTCCCAGTTCTCCCATAATAGGTCCGGGTGGAAATGGTGTTGGTCCAGCTTGAACAATTATATCATTAGGTGCTATTTGTCCACCTTTAGCAGGAGCAGAACTTCTGGATTTTTTTAAAACCTTAGCTAATTTAAAAGGGCTGTCATTTGTTAACAATAAAGCAGGCATGCCTCTAATTTGTTCTTCTAAAACCTCTAATCCTTTTATCTTATCCTTTAATTTATTAAATACAATCTTAATAAGCCTGCTTTTAGACATAGTTATTAAAGCAGAATCTTTAATGCTTGCTCTTAATTTTTGCAATTGAACAGAAGGCATATTTGTCATATCAGCAATAGCAATGACTTTGTATTTTTGAATAATGTTCTGCAGTCTGTCAACTTCTTTTCTCTTTGATTCCGCAACTTTTGCTTTATATTGGATCATTTTTTCTGCTTAACAGACTCCACTATTTTTATCATTTGGCTCATTGTAAATTTAACAGCCAAATATTTTATATTATTTTTTTCTTGTGGTAATTTAGATAATAAAGTATTATAAACTGCTAGAATATTATCTGCTAAATCTTCATCTTTCATTGAATCATTTCCCACAGAGGCTTTTATAGAAGTCTCATTCTTGGTTTGTAGTCTTACTGTATTTTGTAATTTATTGGCTAATGGATCTAAACTCTGAATATTGCCTGGAACAACACAGCCAGCCTTTGGATTTGGCATTTTTCCCCTTGCTCCTAAAACCTTACCAAAATTAGCTGCTACTTGTGCCATTATTTCTACTTGAGCAACAAAGAAATCATGTGAAGTAGCTAATTTTTTTTGTTCTTTCTTATTATTTGTCCATTTAGCAAAATCCTCCTTTGTTATTACTGTATCAAATACTCCCTTGGCTTTCTGTGCTAATTGAGCATCTAAAAATATGCACAATTTTATTTTCTTGTTCTTAGAATGAGGTAGTTGTAAATATAAATCAACTTTATGCTCTGGTTTTTTTAAGTCTAGATTTTGTAAGTTTATTATTAAATCAAGAGATTGTGAGAAATTTCTTTTAGGTGATTTTTCCCTTAATTCTTTTATTGTTTTTAGTATGTCTTGCTTTTCCATTATATCCTCCTACTATAAAAGTAGTAATCGCGGATATATTTTGGATTTTTGATCTATTTATAAACATTTTGTCGAATAAGATTTATATATTATTTGTACATCTTCAGATAATGATTGAATTACCACAGATTTGTGAAGAAACTGGAATTAGTGCTGACTATTGGAATTATTGGGGAGTGCTCGCGCTTCATCTTAAGGATGGTGATTATGTTAATGTATTTGAGAAGCTGGGGAAAAAACCAATCCCATTTTATTGTGAAAGATTTAGAGTTAAACCGGAAGAAATCATCACTGATCAAAATAGGGATCGGATTATGCGATTAGATGAATTGGTAAGAGATTCAAATGCACTCCCTAGTAGATATTCTAATCAACCAGATGATGCAATACAACAATTAAAAAGTAATGTAAATCAAGTAATTAGAATAATCTATGGTTCTACTGAAGAAATCTGGTTTCCAGAAGTTTCTCAAAATCCAGACGAGTAATATTTAATATAAATATTCATTAGCCGAAAATCAAATATCTTAAGTTAAAAATAAACTAATCACCAAAAACTTTTATATATTACTAATATTAATCCAAAATTATGAAAAAAGTACAAAAAGGTTCTGTTGTAGATGTTGATTATGAAGGAAGAACAGCAGATGGTAAACTATTTGATACTTCTAAAGAAGATTTGGCTAAAAAAGAAAATAATTATTTTGAAGGAAGAGAGTATCAACCTTTACATGTTACCCTAGGGGAAGGCCTATTAATAAAAGGATTTGAAAATGGTTTGATTGGAATGGAAGAAGATGAAGAAAAAACCATTAATATAGAAGCTAAAGATGCATATGGTGAAAAAAGACCTGAGTTAATTAAAACATTTCCAAAAAACACAGAAAAAGACAAAGACTTAAAAGAAGGAATGGTTGTTCTTGTTAATATTGAAGGAAAGCAGATTCCTGCAACAGTTGTAGAAGTTTCAGATAATATTTCATTAGATTTTAATCACCCATTGGCAGGAAAAGATTTAACATTTAAAATAAAAGTTCTAAAAATAGAAAACTAATACAATAAAAAGTTTAGGTTATTGGGTGTTTTTTGACAATTTTTCTCATTAATGATTAATTACAAATTGAATTAATAATATTTCATACATAATTTCTGAAAATTTTTGTAAAAAGGTAAAGATTAGTTTTATATACTTGTTTTTCCAGAATAATTCAGAGGTGATAACATGGCAGAAAAACTAAACATGCAAAAAACTGCCCTATCGTTAGGTATTCTTTTTGCAGTAGTTCATGGAGTGGGTACTTTATTTATGTCTACTTGGATGAAATATTGGCAGTGGGCACATTTTGTATCTATGCAATATACAGCAACAGGATTTAGTTTTGGTGCATGGGTTGGAGGAATAGTTTTAGCCTTTGTACTTGGATTAATTGTTGGTGGCTTATTTGCTTTGATCTATAATAAATTATAGATCTTTCTTTTATTTTTTTTCATTAAATTTAAATATTACTAAAACAATTCAATTGAATGCTAAAAAAGATCTTGGTTTTAATAATTTTAATAGCTGTAGTTTGGTACGTAGCAGATAAATTTACAATTAGACCATCTATAAAAGAGAAATCTTTAGATTTTATAGAGCTTCCAAAAGGATTTTATATAGAAGTTTTTGCAGATAATATTGGTGGTTCAAAACTATCAACACCAGGCCCAAATCCAGGCCCAAGAATGATGGGTTTCAAAAATGATACAGTTTATGTAGCCGTTCCATCTCAAGGAGAAATATTAGCTCTAGAAGATAAAAATCAAGATTCAAAAATAGATGCAAAAAATATTTTAATAAATGGGTTAAATAGGCCGCATAGTATTGATTTTTATGAAGATTGGGTTTACATTGCAGAAGAGAATAGGGTAATAAGGGTAAAAAATGAAAATAACTTAGCAAGACTTGATACATTGCAAGAGTTAGTTAAGCTTCCAAATGGAGGCCATTGGACTAGAACAATAAAGATTTTTAATAATTCATTGTTTATATCAACAGGATCTAGCTGCAATGTCTGCATTGAAGAAGATAAGAAAAGATCAGCAATTCAGAAATGTGATTTAGATGGAAAGAACTGTGTAATATTTGCATCAGGTATTAGAAATGCAGTTGGATTTATACAGCATGAAAGCAAAATTTATGCTACTGAAAACAGCAGGGATGGTTTAGGAGAAGATCTTCCTCCAGATGAAATTAATGTAATAGAAGCAGGTAAAGATTATGGCTGGCCTTATTGTTACGGTAAAAAAATTCACGATACAGAATTTGACAAAAATCAAAATTTCAAATACCCATGTCATAGTACAGAACCATCATTTATTGATTTACAAGCACATTCAGCACCATTAGGATTAGCAGTATATACTGGAAATAAATTTCCCAAAGAATATCAAGGAGATTTATTAGTAGCCTACCACGGATCTTGGGATAGAGATAAACCAACAGGATATAAAATTGTTAGTATAGATTTACAAACAAAGGAAGTAAAAGACTTTGCAACAGGATGGCTAGATTATTTAACAGTAAAAGGAAGACCAGTTGATATAATTAATTTTAGGGACTCTTTATTAGTTTCAGATGATAATGCAGGTATAATTTATAGGATATATTATGAAGATTAAGAAAATAATAATAACATTAATAGGATTAATTTTATTGCAATTAATAATAGATTTATTTTTTGTTTTTATTTACCCAAATGTTAATCCAATAAGAGCGACAATGATTGGAATAACCTCCCTAGTATTTTTATCTTTATTATATTTAATAAACAAAAAATTAGTAAATCCTGTAATTGGTGCCTTGTCTATATTTTACTCAGCATTTTTTGGAGCGTTATTAGTTCAATCAGGTTACTTAATTTCTAAATCTAGTTTATCAGGATTAGTCCATGCATTAATCCTTATAATAACTTACTTGATAATGTATTTTTTATATGAAAGATTAAAATTAAGAAAATCAAGGTAATATTTGGTATATGGAAAGTGTTTTATATCAGCTTTTATAAAAATTATTTATGGTAAGTCTAGATTGGTTGCCTAGCGGAATATTTTCTATTATAGCTTTAGTAATAATTTTAGCTATAACTTTATATGCTATTTATATGATATTTGGTTATATTGGAAGATTTTTTGGTTTTTTTAAGGGAAAAAGTTTGTTCAGAAAAGACATTGAAGGGGCAGTAAGTGAAGGATTAAGCGCAAAAGCAATAATTGCCAAAGAAGCTCAAGAGATTATCCAAACAGTAGAAATTGCAAGAACAAAATACCAATTAATGCAGAAAAATTTGGAATTAGCTAAAAAGCTGCAAGAAACTAAACAATTAAATATAATTCCAGAAATGCAGACAACAATAGAGCAAGTAATAAATTTAATACAAAACCAATTAAGTTTGTTTAGACAAAACCTTGAAGATGTAAAAGAAGGAAAAACAGCTTTGTTAAAAAGTATAGAAAAATTAGTAAAATCTATGAATGATGCTAAAGAAATTATTTCTAAATTAAGCAGTGAAGAATTAGAAAGAAGTCCGCTTCAAAAAGCCTTGGCTATAGATGAAGAAAGTCTAAAAACTGTCAATCAATCATTACAATTAAATGAGAAGCAAATAAAATTAATACAAGAAGCGATAGAAATTCTAGATGTTAACAAAATAAAATTTTGGAGTAAATCTCAATCAAAGCAAGCAAGAAAAGAACAAGAAATGTTATCTAATAATAAATTTGAGAAAATTGTACAAACTGCTGAGTATTTATTAACAAGTGAAATAAATTTAATAAATATGATTAAGGAAATGAAAAAAACCATTGATTTATTAAATAGTTTGGCAGATAGATCACAGAAATTATCTGGACAGGTATTGGGACTTGCTGAAGAGCAAGAAAGATTAGTAGCTTGAATAAGCAAATTTATAAACAAACAAAATTTGAATAATTTTAAAGAGGATGAAAATAGCTTTCTTTGAAATAGAAAAATGGGAAGAGGACTACTTAAAAGAAAAATTAAAAAAGCATAAGCTATTTTTTTCTAAAAAAGAATTAAGTAAAAGTAATGTTAAGGAATTTAATGACTGTAATGCAATATGTATGTTTATTTATTCTAAAATTGACAAAATTATTCTTGATAACTTACCAAATTTAAAATTAATATGTACAATGAGCACCGGTTTTGATCATATTGATATAGAAGAATGCAAAAAAAGAAAAATCACATTATGCAATGTTCCATTTTATGGAGAAAATACTGTTGCAGAGCACACATTTACTTTAATTTTAGCTCTTAGCAGAAGATTAATAGACAGTGTAGAAAGAGTAAAACAAAATGATTTTGATTTAAAAGGTTTGAGGGGTTTTGATCTAAAAGACAAGACCATAGGAATAATTGGTCCAGGACATATTGGTCAGCATGTTATAAGAATAGCAAAAGGGTTTGAAATGAATGTTATTGCATATGCTAAGAAAATAGACAAAAATTTATCTAAAAAATTAGGTTTTAAATATGTAAGTTTTGAGAAGCTTCTAAAAGATTCAGATATAATTTCAATTCACTGTCCGTTAAATAAAGAAACAGAGCACATGATTAATATGAAAAATATAAAATTAATGAAAAAAGGAGCTTATTTGATAAATACTGCAAGAGGAGGAATTATTGAAACAAAAGCCTTGGTTTATGCTCTTGATAATAAAATTCTAGCAGGTGCAGGCCTTGATGTGTTAGAAGATGAAGTTTATATAAAGGAAGAAAAGCAGCTTCTACACGAAAAATTTGTTAGTGAGTATGATTGGAAGATATTTTTAGAAAATCATTTATTGCTAAAGGAAAAAAACGTTATAGTTACACCACATAATGCTTTTAATAGTAAGGAAGCATTATTAAGGATTATAGATACAACATTGGAAAATATTAATGGTTTTATAAAAAAGAATGAAATAAATTAATTTATTAAATTTATTTCATTCTTCTAGCTTCTTTCCAGAATTTAACTACCAACACCCACACAAGAACTGTTAATCCTAACAAAAGAGCAAATAATAACAAACTCCAAAAAAACATAACAGTTCCACCATACATCATGCCGTCGTATCCCATCATATTCCAAACCATATTTTCGCCTCCTTTATTCAATCATCTTAAAATATTCTTCTACTCTTGAGATTATTGTAGGAATATAAAACTTCTTAAGTTTCTCCTCAAAAATATTATGCAAGTTTTCATTTTCAGTTATTCTATAAGTATTTCTTATTTTTTCAACTAAAAACAATTCTCTTAGTCTTCTAAGCTGTCTTCTTATATTTGATTGAGCTATTCCCTGCAAAGCTAAATTACTGTTTTTTCTGTAATCAATAACTCTTTTCTGTATCTCATCAGAATCTAAAGTTTCCTTTGAATCTAATAAAACATTAAATATATCAACAACTATATCTCTAGAATCACCAGGTTGCAATAAACCAACAGATAAACATAGTTTTTTTATAATATCTCTTTTTGACATTTCAGAAGAGGGCTTTTCATACCTTCTTAATGTAATCTCAGCTAAAGGAGTATCTTTTGACACAATCTTTTTTGTCATTGATTATTGATACTAATTTCTGTTTAAATATTTTTGGTTTTATTTTTAGATTTTAAATTTTCTAAGCAAAATAGCGTTTATAGCAACTATTACAGTGCTTAATGACATAAATAATGCAGCTAAAGCGGGTTGAAGCAAAATACCCTTAAAAAATAATACACCGCCAGCTAAAGGTATTGCAATTATATTATAACCGCTTGCCCAAAACAAGTTTTGTATCATTTTGTTATATGTCTTCTTTGACAATTTAATTATTTTTACAATATCTCTTGGATCGTTTTTTACTAAAATAATTCCTGCAGATTCAATAGCAATATTTGTTCCAGCTCCAATTGCAATTCCAACATCAGCCTGAGTTAAGGCAGGAGCATCATTTACCCCGTCACCAACCATTGCCACTTTTAAGCCTCTTGATTGAAGCAATTTTACCTTATCTGCCTTTTCACCTGGAAGAACCTTTGCAAAGTACTCGTCTATTTTTAACTCATAAGAAACCCATTTTGCAACGTCTTCAGAATCCCCAGTTATCATAGCAACTTTTACATTCATATCTTTAAGATTATTAATAGCTTCTACAGATTCCTTTCTGATAATATCACTTAGTGCAATTATTCCAGATAATTCATTTTTAATAACAACAAAAATAATTGTTTTGCCTTGAGAAGACAAAGATTTAATATCATACATTAAGTCTATTGGGATTTTAATTTTCTTTTCGCTCAATATTGATTCCCCACCAATATAAACTTCATTGTTTTTAATTATTCCTTTGACACCTTTGCCAGGAATTCTATTAAATTTTTTAACTTCTAATAATTTCAATTTTCTTTTTTCAGCCTCATTAACAATTGCCTTTGCAACAAAATGCTCAGAAGGCTTGTCTGCAGAAGCAGCAAATTGAATTATTATGTCTTCGCTATATTTGGTTTTTGAATTTTTTATTATTTTATCTACACCATATTCTCCTTTTGTTAAAGTTCCTGTTTTGTCAAATAAAATAATGTCTATTTTTCTAGCAGATTCTAATGCCAGTCTCTGTTTGATTAAGAGTCCGCCACGAGCTGCCATTGTGGTTGAAATTGATGCTACAAGAGGTATAGCAAGACCCAATGCATGAGGGCATGCTACTACTAAAACAGCAACCAGTCTTTCCAAAGCAAAAGTGACTCCTTCTTTTGATGAAATCCAAATAAAAAACGTCAATCCTCCAGCTATAACAGCAATTATTGTCAGATAAAAAGCAGCTTTATCAGATAAGTTCTGGATCCTAGATTTAGAAGTTTGTGCTTCAGCTACAAGTTTCATAACACCAGCCAAAAAAGTTTTTTCTCCTATTTTAGTTATTTCTACATTTAAAATTCCATCTCCATTTATTGTTCCAGCTATAACTTCACTTCCAATATTCTTGCTAACAGGAGTTGATTCTCCTGTAATTATAGATTCATTAACATCAGAGTTACCTTTTATTACAATACCATCTGCAGGAATTTTTGCACCAGGTCTTACTAAGACAACATCATTTATTTTAAGTTCATTTAATTGAATAATTTTTGTTTTGTTGCCGATAATTAATTCTGCCTTGTCTGGAAGTAATTTTGCGAGTTCATTCAGTGCACTCTGAGCTCCCTGAATTGCCTTCATTTCAAGCCAGTGTCCAAGAAGCATTACTGTGATTAATGTTGCTAATTCCCAGAATAAATTTGGTTTGTTAAGTACAAAAATAGCAAAAATACTGTAAATGTAAGCAGTAGAAATTGCAAAGCCTATCAAAGTCATCATGCCAGGGAGCTTTGCTCTTATTTCTCTATAAGCACCAATGATAAAAACCCAGCCACAATAGAAAAATAAAACAGAACTGAAAATTAATTGTATATATTGGGATCCTTGAAATTGTGGCAGTTCCCAACCTGTTAATATTTTAGGCAATTCAGAATATAATAAAATTGGGATTGTTAAAAAAAAGCTTATCCAGAATTTCTTTGCAAAGGTTTCAGTTTTATGGCCTTCATGTTTATTATAATGTTCTTGGTTTTTTGATTTTTCAAGAATTAAATTCATGCCACAGTTTGGACAAATTCCTGGATTATCTTGCTTAACATCAGGATGCATTGGGCATGTGTAAACCATAATAAAATTTAGCTTAAATTATTTAAATAGCTTTGTAAGTTGAGAAAATATCTAAAGACTTTAAATATGAACATTCACAGTATAGAGAAGTTTGAATAATTAAGTTTTTCAGTGCTTTTTTCCTGTGGAACTCAAAAATTTTGAAGTTTTAAGCCTTAAAATTTTTCAAAAATCGAGTTTTGCAAGTTTAATCTTAAGTGTTTTAAAATAAAAATTCAAACATAATAAGGTTTATAAATATAAATAGTTCTTAAAATATATGGTAACATTTTTTTGCAGAAGTTGTAGGTTTAAGTATACACCAAGAACAGGTAGAACAGATCCCCCTTCAAGATGTGGAAATTGTGGTAATGTTGGTACTGTTGAAAAAGAGCCTGATGCTGAACAGATTTTAAGAGAGTCAGATATTTTTAACTAGGTTTTTAAATTTAACATATACTAATCTTGAATTAAAAAAATTAGAAAGTTTTAAAATATAAAGAATTCTTTATTTAATAATGAAAAAAGGTGTAAGTCCATTACTTGCTGCAGTTCTTCTTGTTGCTCTTGCTGTTACAATGTCGGCAATTGTTTCTAATTATGTAATAAAAAAGACAAGAGAGTTTAATCCAGAACAGTTGGCTGAACAAAGTATATATTGTGAGTCTGTAGCTTTAGGATACACAATTCAAGACTCATCTAAATTAGCAATATACGGCCAAGGAGAGAATGATCCAGCAAGAGGAGATCCTATTAAAAGCAAAGGTGTCTTTCTATTTGGTCCAATCACACTAGTAAACCGTGGATCTTTCTCAATCCATCAATTAATAATTAGTGCGCCAGGTTTACAATCCTTGACTTATCCAGTATTCGGTAAAGACAACAAAATAACAGAACTAAAACCAGGCGTTGATAATAAATACACTTTAAGCATGCAGGTTAATATGGATAACACAAAGTTAGATAAAGAAATAAAAATAGTTCCAGTAATAAAAGATATAGAAAAAAATCAGTTTGTTAAATGCTCAGAAAGACAGCTTGTAATTAACTATAAGCAAGTATGTCAAGAAATATTAAAAAAAGATTGTGAATGCAAAGGTGGAGGATTGCAGCCCAATTGTCAGCAGTAATCGATATGCTTTTAAATAAGTAATTCTTTAGAAATTTATGCAAAAGAGGTTATCTAAGAAAGGAATAAGTCCTTTAATAGCTACAGTTCTTCTTATAGGTGCTACAGTTGGTGTATTTATTATTGTATTTTCCCTAATAAGGGGTGTTACAGTAGGAACAATAGAAAAATCAACTACATGCGGAGCGCAAGAAGAAACTTCTTTGGATATTGCTGCATCATTTGCATGCTCACAAGATGATAGTACAGTTGATGTTTCAGTAAGCAATAATGGTCAAACAAAAGTTGAAGGTTATATGTTTGTGTTCTACAAAGGTAATGAAGGAAAAAGTGTCCCGCCAACATTAAATCCAACAAAACCAGGTGAGCAAAGCATGAATAAAATCAAAATAGATGATCCAGCAGATTGTCCTGACAGAATAGAAGTTTATCCAGGAATAGTTAAAGAGACAGGAGACAAAGCTAAATTCCTAGTCTGTAAAGATAAAAAAATTGAAGTTAAGTTATAAGGAGGTTAGAAAATGTTCAAAAAAAAGAAAGGAATAAGTCCTTTAATAGCTACTGTGCTTATCATAGGTTTTACAATAGTTTTAGCAGCACTTGTTATTACATGGGGGACTAAACTTTTTAAAACAACAGTAGGAGAAACAGAAACAACATCAAAGCTTAGTTTGGCATGTACTACAGGACTAAATATAGAGATAACTCCTGATACCTCAGAAAAAGCAAATAAAAAGTTGTATCTTACAATGAGAAACAACAATCAAGATAGATCCATAGATGACTTCCAATTTTTGCTTTATACTAGTGCAGGTGCAGAAAAAGTTAGTGTTCATGGAAATGCTGCAGGACAATTCTCTTCTGCTGCAGGAACAGATGCAGTAGCAATTAAGTTGGAATTTCCAGTGCCAAAAAAATATACAATAAATGCAAACAGTGATCTTGCAACACTTAATAAAGTTGAAGTCTATCCTGCATTTGCAATTGATGGAGTAACTAAAGCTTGCGGATCTCCTATAGAAGTAAAAATAGTTTAAAGTTTATAGCTAATTCAAAAGTGTTATAAACTTCTTTTTTCTTTATTTTTTATGCAAAAAAAAGGTGATGTTTGGGTAAGTGCAATTTTATATTTTGGTTTAGGTATTGTTGTTATTTCAATACTTCTTGCAGCAGGCCTTCCAGTAATAAATAAACTAAGGGACAAAAATGTAGTAATTCAAACAAAACAAGTAATGCATAATTTAGATCAGAGTATAAGGGAAGTTGTCAAGGAAGGGCCAGGTAGTCAGAGGGTTGTTACAGTAAATATAAAAAAAGGAAGCTTTATAATAGATGAAAAAAAAGAATTAGTAATTTGGCAGTATAATAATTCTAAGGTGTTAATAAGTGAAATAGGAATTCCTGTTTTTGAAGGAAAACTCACCATAATAACACGGGAAGCACAAATTAAAAATAATTACAACATTCAAGTTTATACAAATTATAGTGATATAGCCAATATTACTAGGCCACCAGCTAAACCAAACACTTTGGTTGGAATAAATGACATGGTGATAAGAAACGATGGTGTTGGAGCAGACAACATAATTCAAGTTACAATATATGAAGCAAATAAATAAAGTTAAATTAATAAAGAAAGTATATTCTTTAATATAGGTAAAAAGGGGTAAAAATGGGACTATTTAGTGGTTTTAAAAAAGAGGCATCTAAAGAAAATCAAACAGCACAGAATAATAAAACCCCAATACCACAAGCAGCACCAACTTCTATAAAAAAGGAAACACAACCATTGTTTAAAATAGAGCAGCCAACAATACCAAACTTACCAGAAGCAAAAGACCCTAAAACAATTGATATTAGATATCCATTAATCCCGCCTTACACATTTGCTAGAATAAGGTGGGATCAAAAAGAAACTGAATTAGTATATGAAATAGAAGAGCCAAATATAACAGACAAAGAAAAACAAATACTTGACACACTTGAAGAAGGAATAAAAGAATTAATTAATCTAAGTTTCATAAGTGTAAAAGATAAAGAAACAGTTCTTCTCTATCTTGAAAAAAATATTAGGGTTTTATTAACAGAGTTATCCATAGAATTAACAACTGATTCTTATTTGAAAATAATGTATTATATCTACAGGGATTTTGTAGGGCTAAATGAACTAGAACCCTTAATGAATGATTATTTTATAGAAGATATTGAATGCAACGGTGTAAATAGTCCCATTTATGTTGTACACAGAAAATATAGAAATATTAGGACAAATTTGATTTACAAAGATATACACAAATTGGCTTCATTTGTTGAAAAGCTTGCACAAAAGTGCGGAAGATATGTTAGTTATGCAGAACCATTGCTTGATGGATCACTTCCAGATGGAAGTATAGATTATGATGAACCAGTAATTTATAGAGAAAATGGAATTGTTAAATTAAAAAAAATAGGTGATGTTATAGATAATTATTACAAAGATAATGAAAGCAATAAGTCAGTAAATATTAATAATATAGAAGTTGCAGCATTTGATAAAGATTACAAAATAAGCTGGAGAAAAGCTAATTACGCATATAGACATAAAATTAATGGGGATTTATATCAATTAGATTTAGAATTTGGAAAAAAAATAAAACTGACTGGGTGTCATAGCATTTTTACATTGCGAAATACAGGAGTCATATCTGAAAGAACAGAAAATTTAAATGTAGGAGATTATGTTATTATACCCTCAATTATACCAGAAAATAATATTATGAAAGAAATTAATTTATGTAAAGAATTAATAAATTCTATTTACAAAGATAAACTAATAATAAGAGATGTGCCTAATTATATTTATATTAAAAATAAAAAAGAACTTTATGATTACTACAATGGACATTATAAACATGCAAATCAGGCCTATTATGAACACAAAAATAAAAAAATAATTCCGCTATGTTTATATTATATCTTAGATGAAAAAGAATTAAGAAACTGTTTTATAGGAACAACTTCATCACATAAAGTTCCTACCTTTTTAGAAATAAATAAAGAATTGATGTGGTTCTTAGGTTTGTATATTTCTGAAGGCTGGCTCTATGATCGCGGTTCGCATGGTGTTTACTTTAGCTTAAATAAAAATGAGTTAAATTTAATTGAAGAAATAAGCAGATGCGCAAAAAATTCTTTTAATTTAGGTATATATGTAGAACCAGAGAAGGACAATGGTGTAAAAGTTAAAGTTGATGGTTTAATATTATGGATAATTATGAAAGATGTTTTAAGAGTTAGCAAAGGAGCAAAAACAAAAGTAGTTCCTGAATTAATATTTAACGTTTCAAAAGAATTGCAAAAGGCATTTATCAAATCATGGCATGCAGGAGATTATAGTACAACAACTAGTAAGTTCTTAGCAAATGATATTTCTTATTTGGCTTTATTTAATCAAGATATTACCTCTTTCTATAAATCAAAACCAAAAGTAACTAAAATTAAAGGTAGAGAAATAATTAATAATGGTGCTTATTATTCTAATTTTTATACTAGAGATGTAGAAAATCCTTATCCGTCAATGATTCCCATAGAATTATTTAATCCTCTAAATAAAACCCATTTGAGATTTAGAAATAAAAGAATAAATAGAAATAGGCTTATTAAAATTTTAAATGAAATTAGGTATAAAAGGTTTGAAAATTTAAATTTAATAAATAGAAAATCCTTTTTAGAATGGAACAAAAGAGGTTTATTAGATAGTAATTGTAATTTGACGAAAGAAGGTAAAAAATTAACAGAAGAATTAAACATTGTTAAAAAATTAATAAATTCTGATTTTTGCTTTGCCAAAGTAAAAAAAATATCAAGAGTTAAATCAACATCAGAATATGTTTATGATTTCAGTGTAGAAAATGATGAGAATTTCGTTGCAGGTTTTGGTGGTGTTTGCTGTCATAATTCAAGGATAAACGCAACGTATACCACAGACGTTAGTTCCAAAGGGCCAACTTTTACAGCAAGAAAATTTACAAAAGAACCATGGAGTCCAATTCAATTAATGATAAAAGGAACTTGTACTGCAGAGATTTATGCTTATCTTTGGATGGCTTTAGAATATGAAAATAGTTTGATGGTAATTGGAGGAACTGGAACAGGCAAAACTTCCTATATTAATTCAATAGCATTCTTTATTCCTCCGCAAGCAAGAGTAGTAAGCATCGAAGATACTCGTGAGCTTCAGCTTGAGCATGAAAATTGGTTGCCAAGTGTTGCAAGAGCTGGTGTAGGTTTGACTAATCTAGTTGGTCAAAGATACGGTGAAGTTAGTTTGTTTGATTTGCTTAGGGCTAGTTTTAGGCAAAGACCGGATTATATAATTGTAGGAGAAGTTAGAGGAAAAGAAGCATTCGTTTTGTTTCAAGCATTCGCAAGTGGACATCCCGGAATGGCAACAATGCACGCTGAAGATGTCAATACTTTAATTAAAAGATTGGAAACAGAACCAATTAATCTATCAGGATCTTTAATCGAAACACTTTCAGCAGTTGTAGTTATGACACAGTCAAAAATTAAAGGAAAAGAAGTAAGAAAAGTAAGCAGTATTGATGAAATTGTTGAGGTAAAGGAAGGAATTGGTGGCGAAGTTACTAACAATGTATTCAGATGGGACCCTAAAACAGATACATTTGTTTTTAATTCTAATAGTAAATTATTTGAAAAAATAGCAATACACTATGGATTTACTAAAGAACAGGTTCTAAATGAATTTAAGATAAGAGCAAAATTATTGAGAGAATTATATAAAAGAGGAATAATTGGTTTTAAGCAGGTGCAGGCAGTTGTACATGAATATTATAAATCTCCAGAAATAATTTTAAAGAGGTATAATATAGTATGAGCTTGGCAATGCTTAAACAAAATGCAGAAATTCTTTTAGAAGTTGCTGAAAATTATGAAATAATATTGGAAAAGAAAAAAAATGCCCCAAAGCAGGAAGCTGAGAAATATGAAGAAAAAATAAAAAATTTCAAAAACCAATTTTTGTATCTGCTCACTGCAATGCATAAAATAATAGAACAGGAAAAAAATGTCAGGTGAAATTGCAAATAGCGCTAAGAATATCCTTAGTTATATAGAAAATTTAAATACAATAATTAATCAGATAAATTTAATCAGTGGAATTAAATCGCTAACAGCAGACCAAAAAAAACAAATCAATGATTTAAAAGCGAAAAAAGTCGAGATTCTAAGTAAAATAGATAGTGAAAATGCAAAAATTTACAAGATAATCAACCCCCCACAAAATATAGAACCACCGAAACCAACAATAAAAAACCCACAGGTGCTGCCTAGACCGCAATTAACTGCACAAAAAGAGGCTCCAGCACCTATGCTGCAAAAAATTGTGGAATCGCCTTCCTTTACATCAGAAAAATTCAAGAATTTATCAAAAGAAGAGAAAAAGAAATTTATAAAAGAAGCAAACATAAATGTTTTAGAGTTAAAAAAATTCATAAAATTACAAAAGGAAAAAGGAAGAGTTAAAGTAACATTTGTTAAAGAAAATTACAGCATATATAAACCAAGCAGAGTTGGTGAAATTACAAATAAATATATGAAGAAGTATGCAGATGCTTTGGTAAAAAAATATCCTAAATTATTTGATCCAATGTTTTCACATTTTAAAATGGTAGAGATGGAAATACTATCAAGAACGTATATTAGCATGACGCTTTTTTTCACTATTTTATCTCTGCCTGCAATATTTTTATTTTTTCTGGCGCTCAATTTTGCTTTTAATTTAAGTATAGTAAAGATATTATTAATCTCTTTTGCAGGAATGATTCTTACATTTTTTGGGTTTTATTTTTATCCTGCTAGTTTAATTGGAGGAAAAAATACTAAAATAAAGCTTGAATTGCCATTTGCTCTGGTACATATGAGTGCAGTTGCAGGCAGCGGTGCAAATCCAATAAGTGTATTTGAACTTATTGCAGAGTCTGATGAATATCTGGAATTAAGAAAAGAAATAAAGAAAATATTAAACTATGTTAATTTGTTTGGATATAACCTGACAAATGCTCTTAAAAATGTAGCTGCAACAACTCCAAATCCTGAACTAAAAGAACTATTAAACGGAATGATTTCAACCATTGAAACAGGCGGAGATCTTAAAGGTTATTTAAAAGAAAAAGCTGATGATGCATTAAATACATATAGACTAGACAGAAAAAAGCAAGTTGAAGCTCTATCTACTTATTCAGAAATTTATACAGCAATTCTTATAGCTTCTCCATTATTGTTGCTTGTAACACTTGCAATAATTAATTCAATTGGAGGAAATATTGCAGGTCTAAGTGTTGCAACTATTGCTTGGATAAGTATAATTGGTGCATTGCCTTTGCTCAATATTGGATTTATGTTTTTCATAAGCATATCACAGAAGGGATTATAATGGAATTAAAAGCTAAACATTATGTAGGTTTAACAATAGGATTTATAATAATAATAGTTGATTTTATTCTGTTCTTTAATTTTACAGTAGAATTTGGCCCTAAAGTATGGTATTTCAGTCCAATAATAGTACTTGGTTCTCTTATAGCTTCAATTACATTTATTCTTGATTTTATGGAAGAAAACAAAAGACAGAAAGAACTTGAAACAAAATTTCTTGAATTTGTTCGTGGTTTAGTTGAAACTGTAAGATCAGGTGCTAGTGTTACACAAGCAATAATTCATGTATCAAGTGTCAACTACGGTTCTCTTACCCCATATGTAAAAAAATTGGCAAATCAGATAGAATGGGGATATTCCTTGCATGATGCATTGACAATATTTGCAAATGACACAAATAATTCTGTAATAAAAAGAGCTATAACTATAGTGATAGAAGCAGAAAAAAGTGGGGGTGATATAGGCTCTGTTTTAGAGGCAGTAACAGGTTCTGTTCTAGAGATAAAAAAAATAAAAGAGGAAAGAAAAAGCAATGCATACACACAAACAATTCAAGGTTATATAATTTATTTCTTTTTTGTATTTATTATGATTGTATTGCAGATTTATTTAATCCCAAAATTAGGTTCTGTTGGAGGTGAACTAGGACAGGGGCTTGGAACTATTGGAATTGGAGGACTAGGTGGAGGAGGCAGTAGTGCTCTTGAATTTGGAAAGATATTTATTGCTACAATAATAGTTCAAGGCTTATTCGCAGGCCTTATGCTTGGTAAATTTTCTGAAGGAGACTACAAATCAGGATTAAAACATTCATTAATAATGGTAATAGTTGGTTATCTAGTAATGTCAACAGCTGCAGGTATAATTAAGCCATCACAAGCATTAATTTTATTAATACCTTATAAATTTATAATAAAAGGTGCTGATGCTAAATAAAAGAGGTATAGGTCACGAAATAGATTGGGTGATAGGAATGGGTTTATTTCTAACAAGTGTTATATTTATTTTTGTTATTTTTAGGCCAGGAGTAACAAAAATTCACGATCCCAAAACTCTGCTTGATATAATACAGGATGGATTTAATAATGATACTTATTGGACTATAACAAATGTGCCTGTATTTCTACATCCTGCCAATTCTACATACAAAACAGGAAATGATATAGCAATTGTTGACTTGTCTAATAAAAAAATCAATGTAAGCTGCAAAGGAAAAAACCCATGCAGAACAGACAACTATAATACATTGCAAAATTTAATTAAAGGTAAAGATAAATTTAACATAAAAGTATATTATGTTAAAAGAGATGAAAGAGATGATCTTCCAAAACCAGATTTTAAAGTAGATCCAAATATTAAAACAGACCCAAAATTAGTTTGTAAATTAGAGAATGATAAAAAACACATATGCAAAGATAGAGATCCTGAGCTTATAGAACAAGCTCTTAATATATACAAAGATCCTGCCTTTGATAGACCAGGAGAGATTATCTATAATTTAACAAATACAGCAATAATAATGCCAGCACTCCTAGAAGAATCAATAACAGACCAGCCTATTAAGACAAAATATTTAGTAAGTGCATCAAACAAACCCATTAATTTTAATTTAAAAAACATAACATCACAATTTACTTATAGGTTTACAGCTTGTGCAAAAGTAGGGGAAAATGATTGGCCTTATAGTGAAGGTGTAGCTGCTTCCTGCAATGTAATTTATGAATTGGGAGTAGAAGATGTTGCAGAAGGAATTGATCTTGCCTCATTTTTTTCCCTTAATATAACAAAGATCCATGGCAATGACTGCATACAAGGCTATGATTGCATTAAAGAAAAATGGAAGTTCCCAAGATCAAAAGAATTCAATATAAAAATAGAAAGCCTTCCTATAGGAATAAAGCAGTCAAATATCTCTGTTATTTTTCCAATAGGAGTATCTCCTCCTGAAAATGTAAATACTTTTGTACGTCAGTTTAATAGTTTTGTACTTACAGAAAAAAGCACAAGAATACCCGTTATGATAAGGATAACAACATGGTAATAAATAAAAAAGGATTTCTAAAAATATTAGAAGCAATAATCGGTATAGTTGTTATTCTTGGTTTTGTAATTTCAATAATTCCAACAATACAAAAAGAATCATCAAGAATTCCCCCTGATTTAGAGCATACAACAAATTCTATATTTAAAGAAGTGCAAAACAGCCCAGAATTTAGACAGTGTGTAATTAAAAGTAATGCATCTTGTATACATAGTTATATAGATTATTTGTCTTTTCCTGTGGCTTCACACCCTTGGAATTATTCAGTGAGAATTTGCAAGATAAATTCCACATCTTCAATAATTGATTGTAACTATGATCCTCAAGTTAAAGGAATAGATCTTTATGAGAAAAACAAGAAATTTTCAGAAGAAGTACTTCCACAAGACAAGGATATATATACAAAGGCTATAACACTTACAGCACCCGATGTTCTTGGTTTTGATCAGCCAAATATAGATGCATTTAGTAATTATAGCCTTCTCACAGTATATGCATGGTCAAAGAGCTAAATAAATTAAAATATAGCCAACAAGGCTTCCAGCAGAAATAAAAGGCATTGCAGGATAGAATTTTTTCTTCTCAGCCATGAAAAATAAAATTAGAAGCGCTAGTGCAGCAGTAAAAGAAGTAATTAATGCAGCATAAAATCCAAAATTTTTTAGCATTACTCCAGAAAACAACAATGGAAATGCTATGTCCCCGCCTCCAAGTATTGCATTTTTGTTATGCTTAGATCTAGCAACATGCTTTGTCTCTTTTTTTGAATTCATAATAAGATTTTTTGCTGAACTAGGAACAAGCAGTCCTGCAAACATTTTAGATTTTACTTGAAATTTTGCCATTGAAACCATATGCTGGGTTTTCCATACAGCAACCATATCATAGATTGATATTAAGACTAAAAGTACAAATATAGACCAAATACTAAGCACCGGAACAAATATTGCTGCTAAGCCGCCATAAATAAAAACTTCAGTAAAATTATGTATTATAACATTTGGCTTGAAAGTTCTGAATATAGTCAAGCCTAAAGCCAAGATAAGTGCTGCAATTTCAGGAATAAAAGCAGCAAACGCTATAGTAATAGTAACAAAAACACTGAGAAAATACCACGCCTTCCATATCTTAAATGCAGCAAACCTTATCAGTATTAGGGCTATTGCAGTGGCAAAAAGTATTGAAATTATTATTGGAATATAAGCTGTTCTTTCTTCAAACTGTGGTTTTTCTATACCTAAAGGCAGGTTTTTTTCAGAAGGAAGATAATTTTTAATTATAAATAATCCAATAAAATGAGATGCTAAAAATAACAATATTAAGATCAATGTAACAGAAAGATCGTGTTTCATGTAATAAAGAATAAATCTATATTTTTAAGTCTTTTTGTTCCAAAATTTATTTGAATATTATGGTGCCATGCAAGTTTTCTATAGACAGATTTATAAGTTAGTTTATTTATAATAAATAAATATGAAGAGTTACGAAGATATATACTCTAAATTTTTTGATTTAAGTAAAATAAAATCAGAAGATAAAAAAGAATTTATGCGAACAAAACTTAAAGATTTTCCCGTTGCGGGTGCCGTTTTGTTACACATTTTTACTTTTGGAATTTTCTCACTTATTTACTATGGAATTGTGCATTCTAAATTTCCGAAGATTAAACAAAATGATTTTTCGGCAGGCAAAGCAATAGGTTTTATGTTTATACCAATTTTTAATTTATATTGGCAGTTCGTTTTTTGGTTGCGACTTGTTGATAGAATAAATTTACAATTTAAATTAAGAAATATAAAACATGAAGTTCCAAAGAGTCTTATTCTAACAAATCGGATACTTGGTGTAATTCCTTATATTAATTTATTAACCTTACCGATACTTTCTCCAATTTGTATAGGGGTAATTCAAAGTGGAATTAACAAAATTGTTCATAGCAGAGAATAAATATTAAGACTAAAAAACCACCTCTTAATTCTTATTTTTTATGTATCTCATTCGTTCAGTTGATAGGATGCTCTTGAAAATAATTTTTCTGGATTTTTTGTGCAGCAAAAATTGTTCTACTTTAGCTCATCCTACTTTCAGTCGTCGGGACATATAACAGCGACTATCTAAAAAATTACTCGGCTCGCAATTTCTCCAAATTTTTTACACCATGTTCAGTAAACTTCAGATAGCTACATACAATGTGTTATGGATAACATTTACCTTGCAGCTTACTTAGATAGTTAAGTTTAAAAATAAGTCTTAATGTTAATAATTAATGCAAAAAATATTAGAGGTGAAGGGTCTTAGTAAGAAGTTTGGAGACCATCTAGTTCTTGATAACCTTAATTTTGATATTGAAGAAGGATCTATAGTTGGAGTAATAGGAAGGAGCGGATGCGGTAAAACTACACTTCTAAATACACTTGTGGGTTTTCTCAAAGCAGATGCTGGTAAGCTATTTTATAAGGGTAAAGAAATAAGTAAATCAAATAGTGGTTTAAGAAATAATATAGGTTTTGCAGTCCAAGAAAGTTCATTATATAATAAACTAAATGTTGTAGAAAATTTAAATTATTTTGGAAAATTATATGGGCTATCAAATCACGATATAAAAGAAAGAACTGAAATACTTTTAAGAACATTTGGCTTGACTGAGGCAAGGCATGTACTTGGTGGAAATTTATCAGTTGGTATGCAGAAAAGACTTGATATTGCCTGCGCATTAATACATGATCCAGAAATACTTTTACTTGATGAGCCTACAGCAAACTTGGACCATATGCTAAGAAAAAATATTGTTGAATTAATAAAGCAAGTAAATGATAGTGGAACAACTGTAATAATTTCTTCCCATCATCTAGAAGATATAAGAAATATATGTCATAAAGTATTAATTATAAACAACAGAAAAGCAGTTGCTTTTGATACTCCTGAAAATTTAGAGCTTAATTTCTCCAGTCATAAATTAATAAAGCTTGAAAGTGAATTAAAAAACTATGCTCAACTGGTTAGCACATTAACAAACACAGGTTTGGTTAGAAAGCACTATATGCAGGAAAATAAATTAATGCTCTTTACAAAAGATATTAAATCAACATTGAAATTAATTAACCAGCATTACAGTCAAAGCAATGACAATTTAATTAATATAGATATAATTAAACCATCGCTTGATACAATATTTGAACACATAAGCAGGAAGCCTTAAAATGAAAGAAATGAAAAGCAGCACAAGGCATTTTTTTATTAGCCTATATGCTATCCTGGTAAAAAATTTCAAGACAGTATTTAGATCTAAGAGCTCAGCATTTACAATAATTTTAGGGCCTTTATTAGTTATGTCTTTAATAATTCTGGCATTTAATAACTCCTCATTTTATGACATTCATATAGGTACTTATTCAGAATCTTATAGCAAGTTAAGCAATCAAGTATTAACTAGTTTGGAAAACAAAGGTTATGTTGTAACTAGAGCTGATAATTTGACAGAATGTGTAGAAGGTGTTAAAAGCAGTGAGTTTAATGTTTGCCTTGTTTTCTCAAAAGATATGCAGGTCTCAAACAAAGCAAAAAATAACATAGATTTCTATGTTGATCCTGGAAGAATTAATATTGTCCACAATATAATGGCAAGTGTAAACAAAGAGATTCTTCAAACATCAACAAATGTAAGTTTAGAGTTGACAAATATATTATTGAATAAATTGTCAAGCACAAGAGACGAATTAAATAATAGATTGGAAATACTTTCAACATTAAATTCAAATAATGGTAGAATAAAGGAAAGTGCCAACAACCTAAGAAGCAAAGCAGGAGCAGTTGATCTTACTGTTTTATACGATGACTTTAAAATTAGTGATTTATCTAAAGAAATATCTAGGGTAAATTCATCATACAATATAAGCAGTGTAGATAACAAGGCAATTAATGATAAGATAATAGTAATAGATACACAAATAAATGCGACAATATCAAAGTTATCATCTGCAAAAAGCAAGTTAAACGAAATTTCAGATGGAATATTATTCTTCCCAGATATGGCTGAAAATAATATCAAACAAGTTAACAGCTTGAAAGATTCAATAGACAAAATAATTGCCAGTATAAACAGTATAGAAGTAACTGATCCAGAACAAATAGTTAGTCCTATAAAGACAAATGTGCAGACAGTTGAAAGCCAGGAAACACACATAGGGAAATTATTGCCTACATTCCTTGTTTTAATAATTATGTTTGTATGTATATTATTGTCATCAAGCTTGATACTTACTGAGAGAACTTCAAGTGCTTATCTTAGAAATGCAATAACTTCAACGCCTAGTTCAGTATTTTTAATGGGTGCATATTTAACATCTCTGATAGTTATAATATTTCACATTATATTAATATCATTTATATTAAACATAATTCTAGGCTATAACTTGATATTTTTATTGCCTGCAGTATTGCCTTTATTCCTTATTGTAAGCATGTTCATACTGCTTGGAATTATTATAGGTTATATTTCAAATTCCCAGGAAACTTCAAGTGTAATTTCTCTGGCAATAATAACAATAGTAATATTCTTGTCAAATACAATATTGCCTCTTCTAAAAAGAATTCTTATATTTGAATTTGGACTGGAAAAAGTTTTAGATCATATTTTGAGGTTATTATGGTATAATATTGCATTAATAATTATTGGTTATTTATGTTTGAAATTCTCTAGACCTGCTATAAAACGTTGATCAAATTTCATATAGTAAATTAAATACACCATGTTTGTTATTACTACTATTGATCCCTATGTAGTGATAACAAAACGAAACATTTATATATAAAACTTATTACCATTAGATAGTTGTAAAATGATAGCAAATGAAGAATTATTAAAGAAGTTAAGAAGCACATTCAACTTAAATATATATGAAGTTAAAGTATGGACTTCTTTGCTAAGCAAAGGCGCTGCTACAGCAGGCGAGCTTAGTGATATGAGCAATGTTCCAAGAAGCAGAAGCTACGATGTTCTTGAAAGTTTGGAAAAGAAAGGATTTATTATAATGAAGTTAGGAAGGCCAATAAAATATTTGGCTGTACAGCCCTCTGAAATTATAAAAAGAGTAAAGAAGGGTTTGCAAGATAGGGCAGAATCACAGATAAAAGCAATAGAAGAGATACAAAAAACAGATGTATTCCAGGAATTAACATTATTGTTTAGTCAGGGAATTACTCATGTTGATCCAAGCACAATTGCCGGAAGCTTTAAAGGCAGAAACAATATTTATGACCATGTGCTTAATTTATTGGATAATGCTTCTAAAGAAGTTGTTATTGCAACAACACCTGAAGGCATAGCAAGAAAACTAGAGTACATGAAAACAACATTAAGAAAATTAAATAATAAAAAGATTAAAATAAGAATTGCTGCTCCATTAAAAACAGATAAAGCAAAGGAAGCTGCAAAAGAACTTTCAGACATTGCAGATGTAAAAGATATTGATGTTAATGCAAGATTTATAATTGTTGATGGAAAAGATCTAGTGTTTATGGTTTCCAATGATAAGGCAACACACGAAAGCATGGATGTTGGAATTTGGGTAAACACACCATTTTTCGCTGGTGCTTTAAGAACTATGTTTGATTCAGTTTGGAATAAGTAAATATGAAAAGGGAAATAGAAGATAGAAAAAAATGGATTTTAGTTCCAGGAAAAAATTCTGAAGATTTATTATTTTACCAATATAGATTAAGCGTGGAAGATTGCACTCCTAGATATTTAGGAATGAGGTTGAAAAATACAGGCACTGGTTTATTAGATGCTAGACTGTATATAGGAAATATAAAATGGGAAGATGCAATAAGACTTAATCTATTGTCTGGTTATAGGACTGCAAACATAAGACAGTTTATGGATTTTCGTCTTTTATTAGAACAGGGCGTAAGAGAAGGAAAAGAAGTATTTGATGGCAATGGAAGTAAAATTGATCAAAATAGGGTTCTTGGAATATATTCAGATTTGCAGGCACAACAAGAGCCATACAGAGGAGAATTTTTAGACGCTTATTTTGTATCAGGTAGAGAAGGCAGATTATGTATTAATTATAGTTCTAGATTAGAGGAAGGTGTAGTTTTAGGAAAAAGTGAACTATTAGATGAATGTTTAATGGAAAGTGGGTTTGTTGATATTTCAAGTTTAAATAGACAAGGTCTACCAACGGAAAAAGCAATTAGTTCTAATGTTATTTATCATTATCCAAGAAATGATAGTATCACGGGGTTCGGAGCTGGCTCTGTCAGGGTGAGCTTGGTCTGCGGCGGGAATCCGCGGGACACTAATGCGGGTCTCGGGATACGTCCAGTTATAGTAAGAGAAAGATAAAACATTTCAAATATGGCAAAACATGCTGATCTAGAAGCAAAAATTCATAGAAAAGTAACATCAGGTGTATTGCAGCAATGTATTGATGATTTTGGTTTCTCAAATAAACTAAGAGTAAATAAAAATATTAAAAGAGTAAATAAATATGATTATGATGGTTTTCTAAAACTTGGTTTCTTTGATTTGTATGATGATTCAATAGCTCTGTTTGTTTCATCACAAGATGTAACTTTTGATGGAAGACCTATAAAAGTTTTTCTAGTACCAAGAACAATAGAAGGTTCATTTTTAATAGATAAGAATAATGGATTATTAGCAACAAGATATTTCTATGATATTCAAGGAAATTCTATAAATCTTATTAATACAGAAGAGCCATTAATTCTTGATGGATTAGATATTTCTTATGGGGGTTTATTTGGAGAATATAATTATCCAAAAGAAGCATTAACTACAACTAAATCTCTGGCAAGATTGACAAATGATAAAATACTATTTAAAAAATTATTAATAGACAAGGGAATAAAGACACCAGAATATCATGTTGTAAGACCAAGAGAATATAAAGGAGTAAGAAGAGAAATATTAGATTTCACAAGAAAATTTGATGTTGATGAAGGTTTTGTAGTAAAGGGAAACAATGGTTCTTGTGGTGACTATGTAAGGATGTATGATCAAGATCAAATAGAAAGTTCAGCACGTTTTGCTGAAAGTTTAATTGAAAGAAATAAAAGTGTTATATTGGAAAGAAGAGTTATACCTCTAGAACTTAAATCAGGAAGATCAAATGAAGACTGGAATGTTAGAGTTTTAGTAACTGTTTCTGCAAATCCACAATATATAGATGCTGAAGTTAGACATAGGCCAATAAGCAAGGATACAAAAAACAAGCCTGTAAATATAGCCAAAGGAGCTAAAGCTTCAGAAATAAGTTATATAGCTGAAAAAAAAGGAGTCTCAGTAGATGAAATAATAGAAACATCAATCAGAACTGCTAGAGCAATATATTCTTCTGGAAATAATCAAAACAATTTTGGATTTGTTGGTTTAGATTTAATTGTTACTGCTGAAGGCAGTTATGTATTAGAAGCAAATTCTGGTCCAGGAGGTTTTTCTACATTATCTAAAATTAGAGGATTACCTAGTGATTCTTTTAAAAGATTATTTACTTCATTCGGAAATATTTTATTATCTAATCATGAACGTGCAGCAAAAGTACGTAAAAGATTTAGAGTTTCTGATATGATGCGAGGCTCAACTGGCGAAGTGCTTTATAGATTAGGAGATTTAGAAGATGCAGTTATTGAGTATAGAAGAGATAAAAGAACAATTAATAATGAAGAGGCCCAGCACCAACTAGGAGATTCTCTAGAAAGATTAGGAAGGCATGATGAAGCAGTAGAGGTTTATAAGAGAATAATAAAGATAAATCCTTCTTCATCAACAGCTTATTTTAACTTATGTTATACTCTTGTTATATTAAACCGTTATGAAGAAGCATTAATAGCGTTAGATAAAGTTTTAGAAATTGATGAAGAGAATGCAAAAGCTCATGCTAATAGGGGTTATGTTTTATGGAATTTGGGCAAAGAAAGAGAAGCTTACATAGAACATAAAAATGCTGTAGATTTAAAAGGTGTTAAGAACAAGTGGGCCTATAAAAGAGCAAATGCTTTAGCATCAAAGGGCAATTATAAAGAAGCAATAAGATTATTGGGATTATTTGTATAACTCTAAATTTTTCTGTACAAAAGTTTTAAATATAAAATAAAAATCCAAAAATTATGATAACAAAGATTTCAGAGGATAATGTGCAAAAAAGCACTGGTTGTCTTTTCTATAAGTAATGAATTATTTCAAATATTATTAAATATCTCGATTAACAATTTAAATTCAAAACAAAAGAAAATAATAATACATTTAAGAAATAACAACGTAAATATAAATGTTACAAGAATAATTGAAAATTTATCTGAAAATCTAAAATGCTCAAAATCGACAATATGGAACAATCTTAAAGTTCTTAAAAAATACAAATTAATAGATTATGGATCGTTAAACAACAAAGGGATTCCAATAAATATAACAAACATAGGAAGATTTATTTCTGAATATTTGGAGGAAAAACATGATAGACCCAAAAACTTATAAGTTATTTAGCTTAAACAATTCCATGGATATAAAGAGGTTAATAGAAAGTTTAAGTTCTTCAGAAAAAAAAGTAATTCCTTTTCTAGAAAAGTATCCATATTTTAGTGATTTAGTTAAAAATTCAAAACTTCCAGATATAGAAGTTCATAGAGCCCTGCAATGGCTAGAAAGCAAGGGGGTTCTGAATATAAAAACTAAAGAAAATAAAATAGTTCTCCTATCAGATAAGGCTAAAAATTATAAAGAACTTCCAGAAAGAATTCTCTTCAATAATTTATCAGAGAAAGAATTAACTTTAGAAGAAATAAAAAATAAAACAAACTTAAATTATCAGGAAATAAACATTTCTATTGGATTATTAAAAAGAGATAATTTAATTGAAGTTATTAAAGATAATAAAAATTTAAAAATAAAAATAAAAAATACAAATTATGAAAAAAAGTCTCCTGAGGAACAATTATTTTTAAGAATAGTTGAACATCCTAAATTTTTTAATGGAGAAAGTTTTACATTTGACAAATTAAATGATGGTGACATAAGGACATTTGAAAATTTAAAGTCCAGAGGTCTAGTAAACATTGATACTAAACAAGAGAGACTAGCAATTTTAACAGACTTAGGAAGACAATTAGTTAAAGAAAAAATAGATTTAGATATAATAGAACAGATAACTCCTCAAATAATAAGAAATCACGAATGGAAGAACAAAAAGTTCAGGATTTATGATATTAAATCTGAAGTACCAACTATAAATAGGGGAAAAAGGCATTTTGTTGATCAGTCTATAGGGTATATTAAAAGAATCTGGCTGGACTTGGGATTCCAAGAAATGTCTGGAGATATTGTACAGACTGCATTCTGGGATTTAGATGCTTTGTTCGTTCCTCAAGATCATCCAGCAAGAGAAATGCAGGATACTTTTTACCTAGGAAATAAAGGTGTAATGGCTAAAGGAAAACTTCCAGAAGAATTATCAACTAGAATAAAAAAAGTTCATGAAAATGGTTACAATACAGGAAGCAAAGGCTGGGGTGGTAAGTGGAGTACTGAAATTGCTAAAGAATTATTATTAAGAACACATACAACTGTTTTAAGTGCTAAAACATTAAGTAAATTAAAAAAAGAGGATTTACCAGCTAAATTTTTTGCAGTTGGAAAGGTCTATAGAAATGAAGCTTTAGATTGGAAGCACTTGTTTGAATTTTATCAGGTAGAAGGAATTGTAGTTGACCCATATGCGAATTTAAGAAATTTATTAGGTTACTTAAAAGAATTCTTTAGAAAGATGGGATATACTGATGTTAAAATAAAACCTTCTTTTTTTGGCTATACAGAACCAAGTGCTGAGATATTTGCATTTAATCCAGTTAAAAGGCAGTGGGTAGAAGTTGGTGGATCAGGAATATTTCGTCCTGAAGTCACTAAGCCATTATTAGGATTTGAATGTCCGGTTCTAGCTTGGGGATTAGGTATGGAGAGAATAATTACAAATTATTATGGAATAAGTGATTTAAGAGAAATTTACAAGAATGATCTAAAACAATTAAGAGAAGCTAAGGAGTTTTTGATGTAAAATGCCAACAATAAACGTCAATAAAAAAGAATTCCTAAAAAACATAGGTAAAAAACTTTCGGATGAGGCTATAGAAGAAAAAATCTCTATGATGGGTGTTGCTGTTGAAGAAGTAAAAGATAATGAAATCATAGTTGAAGTATTTCCAAACAGGCCAGATTTGTTAAGTGAATATGGTCTGGCAAGAGCAGCATCAACATTCTTAGGAACTTCTAAAGGTCTTAAAAAATATAATGTAAATGAATCAAATTACGTCCTAAGAGTGGAAAAAACATTAGAGAATTGGTCTTATGCTGTTGCAGCAGTAGTTAAAGGTTTAAGATTAAATGACACAAAAATAAGAGAGATAATTCAAATACAGGAAAAATTAGGCATTACATTCTTAAGAAACAGAAAAAAGGGAGGCTTAGGTTTGTATCCATTAGAAAAAATAAAATTTCCAGTCAAATTTACTTCAGAGTTAAAAGAGAAAATAAAATATCGTCCTTTAGAATATCCAAAAGTATTGTCGGCAGAAGAAATTCTAGAAAAGCACCCGACAGGAATTAAATATAAACACCTGGTGCAAGGCTGGAAAAAATTTCCTATTTTTATTGATTCCAAAAATACATTAATGTCAATGCCCCCAATTATTAATTCCCATGATGTAGGAAAAATAACAGAAGATACAACAGATGTTTTTGTTGAATGTACTGGTCCAGATTTTAAAACAATAAACGCAGCATTAAACATCTTAGTTACAGCATTAGCAGATATGGGTGGAAGAATTTATGAAGTAAAATGTGTTTATGGAAAAAAAACATATATAATACCAAATCTAAAATCTGAAGAGGTAAAAATTGATGTTGATTATATAAAAAAAAGAATTGGTTTGGATTTAAAACCATATGAAGTTTCTAGGTTACTAGAAAAAATGGGATATGGAATAAAGAAAAAAGGAAAAGATTTATTTGCGTTAGTTCCTGCATACAGAGCAGATGTAATACATCAGATAGATCTTGCAGAAGACGTTGCAATTGCTTATGGTTATGATAATTTAAAGGAAGAAATCCCAAATGTTGCAACAATAGCTGAAGAAAATAAATTTGAAGTGTTTAAAAGAAAAATCTCAAATGTTTTAACAGGTCTTGGTTTATTAGAAACACACACTTATAATTTAACAAGTAAAGAAAATCAGACTATTAAGATGAATATAAATATAAAATGTGTAGAGTTATTGAACTCATTAAACGAAGAATACAATGTTCTTAGAGCATGGATGATTCCAAGCCTAATACAAATATTAAAGGAAAACAAGCATAATGAATACCCTCAAAATATATTTTGTTCAGGAAATGTATTTAGTCATGATTCTGAGAAAGATACAGGAATTAAAGAATCAATAAGGCTAGCAGTAGTATTAAGTAGTACAAACGCTAATTTTACAGAAATAAAACAGATTTTAGATTCTCTAGCAAAAGCATTAGACTTCAAATATCAGATAAAAGAAGTTGAACATTCTAGTTTTATTCCAGGAAGGATTGGAAGAATAAGCGTTAATTCAGTGGATATTGCTTATATTGGAGAAATTCATCCCCAGGTTCTTGAAAATTTTAACTTAGAAATGCCTGTAGCAGCTTTAGAAATTAATTTAAGTGATTTATACGGGTTGATAATTAAATAAATTTAGTTTAATTTTTAGTATTTAGCAATCATCCACATAACCTCAAAATACTGCCTGAAAGAATCTGCAACTTTTTTATTGCTTATTAAAACAACAGTTGGATTTTTAGTTAGTAAAACAATCATTACTTTATCAAGCCAAATATTGATTTCCGCAGGTGTAGTATTTTCTAAATACTTAACTTCAAACAATTTTGGATGTTTGAACTGTTCTTTTATATTTTCCCTTGCTTCTTCATTGTATATTATTCTTTGTTTTATCACCATGTCAGCTAATTCCTTAAGGTGTTTATTAAAGAATATTTTAACTCTTTCTTCATCTTCTCCCTTGCTTGCACCAAAAACATAGTTCATATCTCCCTTTTTTAATTTAGAACAAATTTTGTTTCAATTTCAGTTTAGGAATTATTTTTTTTATTTCTTCCTCTTGTTTGTTAATTGCGTTTTTCTTATCTTCCAAGAAATCAATTAATCTTTCAGGATCAACTGCTTTAAAATACTTAACATTAGAAATTATTACATAACTTACCAATCCCTTATGCATTAACCTTTCCAAGCCGTCATAAACTTTGGAAGTATGTATACCTGTTTCTTTTATTATATTTCCTGTGGTTGTTGAGCCAATTTTTAATAAATTTAAATAAATTTTAGTTTCATTCTTAGTTAATCCAATTTCTTCTAGTATTTTTTCATAAACCATAACAAGTACAATAACTTGCTTCTTTTAAGCCTTTCTTTTTGTTCCCCCTAATGGGAAGAATAATATTTATTAAAGGAATTACATTTTCTACTATTTAATAGTAAAATGAGACTAAACAATAGAAAAATAAAATTAGGAACTGCTGTGCACTATTTAGTTGATCCTGAATTGAAAGATGAAGAGACATCATGGTCTTCTTCATATCAGACACCGATTATAAGTTTTTTAACATACGACAAAGTAAGACATAATTTGCAAGATTTATCGGCTTTATTAGGAACATTTAAACCAATAACCAATGTTTATAGTTCGGCAAATCCAGAAACAGAAACCATAGTTTTACTTGAAGATAGCATTGTGATATTAGGAAGCAGCACGATTAGGGTAGATAAAAGAAGTCATAGAATAACCTTAATACCAAAAAGCGACAAATTAACAGACCTAGTAAAATCAGCAAAAGAAATAGGTTTACCATACGAAGGTCTTGAATATTTTAAAATATTTTATGAATAAGAACATAAGAAAAATGAAAAAGAGAAATACACTTAGTGAACTTGTATTAATATTTAGAGTACCAAAAAGACATCATGGTAATGAACCATTTATGTTAAATTTTAGGCCTGATTATTTTAATATATCAGAATATAAAAATTTTCTAAACTGTGAAGAATTAATTAACACAGGCTTTGGGACTTATAATAAATTTAGTGATTTGCCTGGTTTTGAAGAATTTGAAAATGCAAGATATCCTATTAGAAGGGTAATTTATAGAATAATGAAATAAAAAAGAAAAAAATTTATCTAAATAAATTCTTTACATCTTTGTTAAATGCTAGGAAATAAATTATTATAGCATTTATTATTGTTCCAATTGGGAAGCTTAGCAAACCAATCACTCCAAGCACTATTGCTGTAATTCTAGCCCAGTTTCTATTTCTCCATAAGCCTAGACCTACAAAAAAACCTAGAACTGCGAAAGCTATCATTACAATACCCATAGCAGCAAATAAGCCGCCAAACAAACCACTAATTGAAGCAAAGCCCGTCATACCAATAGCACTGCCGCCAAAGAGCATAAGTAATCCACCAATGGCGCCTAAACCTGCTCCAATCCAGTACAATATTGATATAACTTTAACTACTGTTTGTGCTGAACTTTTTTCCATATTTCACCTCCTTAATGCCCGGCAATATACACAAAACCAGATATTTAAACATTCTTATTTTAAACAAAAACATTTATAACATTATTAATATTGAAAAATTTATGGAAGTAAGGTACAGTTTATTATTAAAAAAAAGTTTGCATGATTTTAAGAAAAATCCAGTATTGCTTCTCCCCTTGGTTTTCACAATATTCATCGGAATTTTTCTATTTCTAATTTTTTTTACACAAGTAATTGTTTTTGGATACTTAAATTTATCTTATGAAACAAATTTAATTAAATTCATTATTTTGTTGTTAATATTCATATTTATAGATATTATATTGCTAATATTATCAGGGGCATTAATTAATTCAATGTATTTTGGATTATTGCATGCAATTATTACAAAAAAAGAAGCCTTAGTAAAGGATATGTGGAACGGTGCTAGTAAATTTACAATTTTATATTCTAAGTTTTATTTAGTTAAATTATTATTATTTGTTGTTCCAATATCAGTTCTTGCACTGCTTATATTTATTGGGTTTTTAATAAGCAAAGGTACAGGCATTGTGTTTGCATTTATTTTTGGTGCTGTTTTAATATTATATTTATTGGCGTTGTGGTTATTATTCACATTTGGTTTTTTATTTTTTGCTCCAATTATGACTAAAAGCAGGACAAATTCAGTAATATTATTAATTAAAGAATCTTTGAAATATACAAGAGAAAATTTAGGACATGCAGTTTTAACATGGCTTATAGTATTTGTAATAAGTTTAACAATAACAATAGCAAACCAAATTTTAGGTTTTCTAATAAAAGTTTTACCATCAATATCATTGGTATTTGTTATTCTTACAATATTGCTGACAGTTTTTGCAGTATTATTAATTATATGGCTAAAAATATTTTTATTTAATTCTTATTTTAATTACAATTTAAAGAATTTATAAACTTTTAATTAATTTTATATTTATTTCTCCAAAATGCTCTTTTTGTTCTAAATCAACTTTTTCTTGATTAGATAAATGCAATAATGGAACAAAAGTTATTATCTTGTCTTCTTTTCTACCACTAGGAACCAATTCTGAAAAAGTTAAGTTGTCTTTTTTTGTAAATACTAGCTTTATTTTATCATATAGTTCCATAATTAATTTAGTAATATCAATTTTTTTCTCAGGAATGCTTAGATTAGCAGGTATACTATTTCTGTCTGCAATTCTGAGTAATCTTCTCTGATTGACTTCTAATGCCCTTTCCAAGGCGCTTATTAAGTCATCAATTTGTACTCTCTTTTTTCTTGCTTGCGGTGTTTTTATTGTTAATTTTGGTTCTATATCAAGAATAATTCTTCTGCTTGCAGGATCCATAAATTGGTCAAGTTCTTCCATTGGAGCAGGAAACATTAAATTATCAAGAACTCCAATATCCTCAACTATTAATTTTTCAGATTTAATTTTCAGTAATATTGCAGATGCAAGTAATACTTTTCCAGATATAAATAAATTGGCTTCCTGCAATTTTTTTACAATATCTAAGTATTTATTTGCTAATATAGAAATATCAATATCCCATGGATTTATTTCCCCAGATTTGACTAAATCATGAAGAATAGTCTGCCAAGTAATTTCATCCTTCTGCATTAACAAATTTAAAATTCTATCTTGTGACATATAGATTATTCATTATATTATATTTAAATAGCTTATGGCCAATTAAATCAGAAAATGAAAAGCTCAGATATTTCTAAAATTAGAAGGGAAGCGCTTTTGCCAGCAGTTGAATTTAGAGAAGCTAGAGATCCTCCTTTAAAGATACTTAAGCAAATGAAGATTCATGACTTGCTGTTATTTATTGGTTATTTAAGACAGCAAGGGGTTGTTTTTAATTATCTAGATGAATTAAGAAACAGAATGCCTAACCTTTACTCTAGAGCTGATGATGTTGTAGGTGTTGAAAAAGGATATTGTCTATTCATTACAATAGGGCACATAGTAAAAGGAAGAAGATTGCCTTACAAAAAAAGTCAAGGGTCAGAGGTTGTTTATCATTTAAGGCAGCTTTACAAAGAAGGATATAGTTTAACTAGACCTGTTTTAGATACAGAACTGAGGGGTTTATATCCTGCTTTAACTTCAAGTTTGTCTAGGTTATGTGGTGATATAGATTTTAGTTATACAATTAAACCTGTTGTAAAACCATCAAGCACTAGAAAATTAAAAGCTGATTTTTTCATTTCTTTTGGATATGGTTACGAATCATTGGAATTAACAACCGCAATTCTAGCAGCAGGTATAGATGTTAGAACTTTGAAAGAAGAGGAAATAAAGCATAAAAGAGATTTAATAGATTTAGTTGTATGTCACTTGCGTGTTGGTAAAGTTATTCCTGAAATTTTAGTTAGGGAATTAAGAAAATTTTTCGGTAATGGTAACGCACACCCATATCTTAATAGATTTAGTTTTCCAAGTGCAATAAATAATCAAATTATTTATTATATGGGGTCAGTAGCAGCTAGTAAACTTTTTAGTGCATCTAATGATATAGCAGACATGTTTGACAAAAAAGGTTTGGAAGATATTGGAGAAGTTACTTATAATAGAGGAGTATTTACTCAAAGATATGATAAGTTTTTTTATTATGAAGCTTTAATTAATATGTATAAAATATTAAAAAAAAGAATTACTAAAGAAGATTCTATTTTAATAAATGAAGATGGATTTAAAAAAAGATATGAACTTCATTATGATGCTTTGATGTATAAGTATGGTAATTGGAATGGAATTTTAGTGGCCTTTTATGGATTAGAAAATGTTGAATTCCCGAATAATGATAAAGTAAACACAACTATTGATGCTAGGCTTTTAGCAGAAGAATTGAATTTAGAAGAAAAAGATTTTTATAAATTTGCTAAATTAATAAAATTGCCTTTAACTTCAAGAGAAGAAAGATCTAATAAATTTGTTCATGAGGAAAATGCAAAAATATTATTAGAAAAAGTTAGAAAAAGATTTGAGTATTATGAAACTAGAGAAGCTACTTAATTATTCTAAATAAATTAAAAAATATTTTCAAAAATTTTATAGAAAGGTATATAAATTTATAATGTTAATATTAATTAATGGAAACAGTAACAATACCAAAAGAAGAATATAAAAGATTAAAGAAAAAAGAAGAAATAGCTGATGATGCAATTATTCAATTAAATTTAAGCCTTGATGATATGAAAAATAATAGGATAAAGAGAGTTGCTTAGATATTTTTAAGATAGTTCATTAAGTAAATTCTATTGTTTATTATAAAATTAATCACTTTGTTTTGATCTTTTTTTGTAGAAAAAGAGACTAAAAGTATTCTTTTTGTTTTATCATCAACTATAAAATACAATCTCTTATTTAGGTATTTCTTTTCCCTAAAACAACCAATCTTAGAATTTTACCTGTAGGATTATTTTGATATTATATTTCATAGAATCAACACATAACTTTTCACTATTATCCAATTGCTCATATATTTTAGAGAAATATTCTGTTTCATATAATTCATAAACCATAAAAAATAAATTTTTTAAATCTTAAAGAAGTTAATTATAAAATTCATGAAAATTTTTCAACTTTACAGGAAAAATTAATTCAGAAATACTTAAAAGCAGATCTTTCAAATATAAATCATGCCGATGTCGCCTAATCTGGTAGGGCAGCAGATTAATTGCTGAATCTCGAAAACTGCATCCGAAAGGATCTACAGGTTCAAATCCTGTCATCGGCGTTTTTCTTTATTTTCACCGAGAAAGACTGTTTTGTTATTATAAGGCTTCTATTGTTGTTTAATGGCTTTTTCGTAGTTTTTTGTTTTGTTTTCCTTTCTAAAGTTATTCTTGTGGCATTTCTATTATTCTAATATTTATTCTTATCAAAATTTTTCGGAATCTTGTACTGTTCTGTAGTTAAATTGACTTTTTCCATTCTGCTTGCTCTGAATTTTCTGATTGCTTTGCGAAGATGACAGTAACTTATAATGTACTTTCTTGACTTATAATAAACATCTAATTTTCTTTTTGTAAACTCAGCACTGTCAATGTTAAAATAATTAATTTCAACTGTTTTCAATTCATCAAATGCTTTTTCAATAATAGAATAAGCCTTCTCATTTATAGGATTATTGAATGTATGATATTTTGCTCTCAAAAAATCTTTGTCGATTTCTATTTTAGATTCTTTTGAGAGATTCTTGCTAACCTTTTTTAATATTGAAACAATAAGCTTTTTATCTATTTTTTCTTTTGATTTATCATAATCCCAATATTCTTCCTCATTGGGCATTTCTTCCTGATATTCTCTAATGATTTGATATAGTGCCTCCATTTCCTCAGCATTAAAGCTCAGATCCGGTGTTTTATTTGTCGGCATGTTATTCGAACTCCGAAATTTTCTTATTATTATTCATTTTTATTTCGTTATGATACTTAACTCAATTATTATACATTTCACTATTACTCTGCCTCGATGTTACAAATCCTATCAATCCTTTTAGATACTCCCTATCCATTTTAAATGGAACTTTATATTTTAATCCCAGAATAGAAATTATATCTATATCATTTTTTCCTAAATCCCTTAATATTCTTGTTAATTTCAAGATTCTCAATTATGGCATTTGCTCTCCAAGTTCCTGGAATAGAAAATTGGTCTAATTTAAATTCAAAATTCTCCTCGCTCTTTATATTCTTAGTAAATTCTATATCTCCGCTTGGGTTATAAAACTCAACAGAACCCTCTCCTTCCATAGGCTTACCGGCTTGGTCATATAACAAAACCTTCCCGGTGCGATCATAAATTTTGGTGCTCTGCGCCACCTGCCGGTCGCG
>JACPCE010000012.1 GCA_016179945.1 Candidatus Woesearchaeota archaeon
AAAATAACAGGAGATCGTAAGAACCATTGGTTCTTACGCAGGCTTTAGGCTAAAACCTAAAGCCTTACAAATAAAAAGTTGAATTATTCAAAGTTCTCTCCAGGATGAATTCCAGTTACAGTAGGAGAATAACGAACCCAAACTTTAGCTTCAGTATTACATTGGTAGCAAAAAGGAACATAACCTGTAGCAGCATTACCATCCTTACTTTGAGCAAAAATTCTTTCACCATCTCGTAAATAATAAAAATTATCATCAGCTGCAACTAAAAGAGGAATATTCCCAAAAGCACCATATGATCCTGCTTCCCAAACTAATTCTCTACCATTAAATCTATCTCTTTTCAATCTATCTAGTAAACTTGTATCATTAACCATAAAATAATTATAATTAATTGGAATTATAAATTTTATGAAAGAATAAAGATTATTTTATAAATTAGATATTAAAAAAATTGTTTTAATCCAAATTCTAAGTTCTTCCCACCATCTTGACTAGTAAAATGCCCTTTATTCTTCTCAATAATAACTTTAGCATTTAATTTCTCCTTGAAAATTCTAGTATTTTCTTCTAAACAATTGTAAGGATCATTATCAGATAAAACCACTGTCAACTTATTTATATTGTTTTTAACCTTTGTAAAATTAATTTTAGTCTTTAACCATGGTTCAGCAATTTTCTCCACTTCTTTATCCTCAAGATTAATTAAATTAAACCAGCCAGCAACAAAAAAAGCACCACCAATTTTAGAATTTATTTTTTGCAAGTATCTCATTATAGTTTGACAGCCAATACTATGTCCAATAAAATAAGTATTTTTATCTGATTTTCCAACACTTTTGCTTAAAAAATTAACCCATTCTTTTATTTTTGGTTCTTCTGTATTAGGCATCTCTAAAATTTTAACTTCAAAGTTCTTTCTTTCAAGTTGTTCTTTCAGCCAATTATACCAATTCATATTAGAATTAAATCCCCAGCCATGAACAACAAATACTCTTTTTCTCATAAAAATACAAAAACACTGTAAATTATAAAATTAACTAAAACTACTTACGTGTCCTTTTTTATTAACCCTGATTATATTTTGAACAAAGCTTTCAATCTTTGATTCATGACTAACAATAAGAATTTGTTTCATATTCAGTTCGTCTAATAACCCCCTTATTTTATCTAACTGCTCTGAACTAAAACCATCAGTAGGCTCATCTAAAATTATTAAATCTTTGGTATTAATAAAAGAAATTATTGTATTAATAACTTGGTTTAAAGCCAGCCTGTATGATAGAGCACATGCTGTTTTCTCACCGCCACTTAAATTTTCATATTCTATATCATGCCCATTCTGTTCTATTAAGGGAGTAAACTCTTCATCTAATCTCACTTTTATAATTTCATTATCTATTAGCATATTAAACCACTTCTGGAACAATAAATTAAAATCTGTATGAACCTTAAGCATAACTTTTCTCTCAATCAATTCCATAGTATTAACAAAGAAGTTTTCAAGCCAATCCTGTAATTTATTGTAATAATCTAATTTTTCTTTTGCTTTTTCCTTATTTTCAATTTCAATTTCAATCTTTGTAATTTCAGAATTTAGATTATAAAAGTCCTTATTTAGCAAAGCTACATTTAATTCCAATTTCCTTTGCTCTTCTAATAAAAGTTCATATTCTTTCTTAGCATTTAAATAATCATTCTCTATGTTTTTCAAAGAATTAATATCATTCTCTAGTAAGGCTTTCTTGGAGTTTAATGTATTAATAAATATTTCAATTTCTTCCTGCTCTTTTTTTAAATTATTAAATAAATTTTTTTTCTGTTCAAGATCATTTAATCTGATTTTATTAATTTCATACTCTTTTTCATGATTTTTATGCTCTTTAATTAAGTCCTTAATCTCCTTAATTTTTAAGAGCAATTCATTTTCCTTACCTAAAAAAAACCCAATGTCTTCATTTAACTTAATTATAAGTTCATCTTCTCTTGAATTTACTGCATGCTTATGATCTAAAGATATATTTTGTTTGCATAGTGGACAAAAATCTAATTTGGAAATGCTTGATTTGATTTCTTCACTGCTTTTCTTTTTTGTACTTATTTCTATTTTGTTATTTGTTATTTCTCTTAATTCCCTCTCCAGATTTTCCAGTAGTTTTTCATTATCTAAAATTTTGTTCTTCAAGTCTTCAAAATTAATAATTTTAATATTATTATTTAAATCTAAAATTTGTTTCTCAAGTAAACTTAACTGATTTAAATTTCTTGATTTAATATCAAATTTATTTTTTATGTTGTTATTCAAAATATCAAAATCTTTCTTAAAATTATTAAAATTTTTTATGCTCTCCTCAAATTCTAAAATAGATTGTTTTTTGTTTAATAATAATTCACTTCCGACTTTCAATCTGTTTTTATTTAATTCAATGCTTTCATTAACTTTAATGAATTCTATTTCTTTTTCTTTTAAGTTTAGTTTTTTGTTTTCTAAATCAGAGCTTAATAATATAAATTCTTTTTTCCGGCTTTTAACTTCGCCTAAAACAAATTTAGAATTCTCTTTAATTCTTTTATACTTATCAATATTAAATACCTTTCTTAATGCTTCAATTCTTGCTTCTTTTTCACCTAGTAAAATGAGTTTCATCTCTTCCTGCGGAGTATAAACAGTGTATCTATAGATTAATGATTTTTTAGTAAGCATTTCCTGAGGATAATTTAATAATTGTAAAATTCTTTGTTTTAGTTCTACAGGTGTTAACTCAACTGTAACGTCATTAATTGTTAGATAGCCAGAATCCTGTAAAATTCCATTAGAAGTCTTTTTTAATACCCTTTTAATATGAATGTCTTTATTATCAATTAAAAAATTTAAATTCACAAAACCATCAGTAGTCCCATTACGTAAAAGGGCATTTCCACTAAGTTCTCCCCTTCTTATTCCAAAAAGAGCAAAATCTATAGCAAGCAAAATAGTGCTTTTACCAGAGCCAATATCTCCTGAGAGCAATGTAATTCCTAAAGGAAAATTTAATTCTTCATCAATATAACTTCTTATGTTTTTCAGTCTTATTTTTTTTATTATCATATTAAATTCCAACTAATTTCGAAACGTCTTTTAATATTCTGATTTCAAAATCATCATTTTTCTCACCTTCAAACTTCTCCTTGTCTAATGAATTCATAAAATCAAATATTTTATCTTCATCAAAAATAGATTGTTTTGAATACTCTTTTATAATTAAAGTTTCTATATCATCAACATTATTTACATCGACATTTAATTCTTGGAATTCTTTGGTTGTTAATTTATTTGTATTTTTTAAAACATAATAAGCTTCACTGAAATTTTCTAAAATATTTTTAAAATTAATATCGCTTATTTTGCCATCTTTTAGGCAGCCTTCAATTCTTAAAGTTATTATTTTATTTTTATAATCTGTAACTGTATTTAATATTTCTCTTTCAACTTCAATAGGAGTTTTATTTTCTGCATTAATATAATAAGAAACAGTCTCTATTATCTTTAATGGAATGTGTTTAACATGAAGTTCTTCCTTGTTTGTTTCAACTATAAGAAAACCGCCTTGTTTTAAAACTTCTAATTCTTGGAAGTTATTTGGATATAAAGGCCCTGGATAAGCTAATGTTCCATAGTCTTCATGATGTTTATGATAAACAAAATGAGGATGTCCTCCTGCATAATAATTAAAATTCTTTGGAAGTATTGATATTGAAGGAGCATCAATCAATTCAAATTCTCTTGGCTTTAATTCATGTAATAATGTATGAAATAAAAAAATTTTGAAACCATCTTCATCTTCAAGATGTTTTTTTTCAAGTCTTTCATAATCTGCAGTTTCCAATCCTCCCTTCTTTCCATACATGCCGGTTAGTTTAACTCCAGTTCTGTCTATTGTAAACTGCAATTTATTATCCTCAAATTTCATGACATTAGCAACTAATCCTGAGTTCTCTAAAACATCTAACATTGTTTTTCCAGAAGCAGAGAAATCATGAGATCCTGGAATTATATAAACTGGAATATCATATTCTTTTAATTTACTTAGAATCTTAGCTGTTTGTTTTAAAATATCTATTGAAGGCAAAGCAGTATCAAATAAATCTCCAGCAATAATTATAAAACCAACATGTTCATCAATGCAAAAATCTATAGCTCTCTCAAAACTCTTCAGATTAACTTCTCTTAAAGTATCTTCTCTCCATCCGCCAATATGGCAGTCACTAAGATGAGCAAATTTCATAATGTTATTAGAGTTTTACTACTTTTATAATTAATTATACTGGAAATAATATTTTTCATTAATATTTCAAAATTTCAATCTCTGGCCATCACTTACAAGATGAATATTTTCTCCAAGTTTGTATCCTAAACCTTCAGCCATTTTTGCTACAGAATCTTCCATTGATCTGGTGCCTTGTGATGGAATTATATTCTTGGGCTTAACCATTGTTATAAAATCTCTTATGTCCTCAAGACCTGCATGTCCTGAACTATGGACATTAGTAAATATTCTAACCTTATTTAATTTAAGCGCATTTTCCAAATTATCTCTGTTTGCAATATTCATAGGAACAGGAATTGTTCTGCATGAAAATACAACAATATCTCCTTCTTTAAAACTAAATGGTAATTGCTTATTTACAATTTTATCTAAAACAGATCCGGGTTCTCCCTGCGATCCTGTAGTTATTACTAAGTACTTCCCCCTATTTCCATCTATTTCCTTAAGTTTCCTTCTTCTCTGTCCACCATATCCAATAATTTCAGCATCTCTAGAAAAGTTAACTAAATCTAAAGATTCAGCAGCTTCATTAAATTTAAACATGCTCCTTCCAAGAATTACGACCTTTCTTCCCATTTTTTTCCCAAATTCTATGGCGCTTTTTATTCTGGCAATATTAGAAGCAAATGTTGTAACAAAAACTGCCTTTCCTTTTGTATCTGTTTCCAACAAGACTTCTTTAAGCAATTCTCTGGCAATTTTCTCACTAGGTGTTTTTCCCTCAACTAATCCATTAATGCATTCAACAATTAAAACAAGTAAATTGCCTTCCTTGCCAATCTCGTTTAATCTTTTATAATTAGGCTTCTCGCCCAATACAGGATCATTATCAAACTTAAAATCATTTGCATATAATACAATTCCTTTAGGTGTATGAACAACAACCATGGCGCACTGTAATGTTGAATGTGACATGGAAATTAACTCTATTTTTATATTATCAGAAATTTTTATTGTATCGTCTAAATCAACTGCCATAAATTTATTTGGTATTTTTATGTCTTCATCTTTAAGAATTGACTTCAAAACCTGTAATGTATAAGGAGAACCAATTATTGGACATTTATATTTTCCAGCCAAAAACTGCACAGCTGCAATGTGATCATAATGCCCATGGCCTAAAACAATTGCTTTAACCATATTTTTCCAGTCATCTATTTTTCTATCATCTGGAATTGCTTTTATATCCATTAATTGGTGGCTAGAAAGTATTTTTGTTGATCCCTCTTCCCTTTCATAAGTTGAAATAGCTTGTATACTAACACCCATATCTAAAATAATAACTTCATCATCAATTCTAACAGCAGTCATATTTCTACCAACATCTTCATATCCGCTTAATGTACAAACTTCCACATCCATGTTGATATATTAAAAGAAAGTAATTTATATATTTAATGAAATTTATCCTATATAACCAAGTTCCTTTATAGTCTTATCTCTTTTAGTCTGGTTGATTTCCTTAGTTTTATCCATAAGCATCTTTAGATTTGCTTCAAACCTTTTAGCAGCTTCTAATAAAGGTTTATAGTCCACTTTTAACTTTAAATAAGAATTCAAGGCGTCCACTACTCTTGCAGCTGCCTCAGAATCTGGAAGCTGAGAATGTGCCTCAGCAAAAATGCAAGTTACAGGAAATGTTTTCGCTTTTAACAACAAAGCAGCAGTCGTGCCCATAACCAAACTTTCTTTTATTTCCTTCAATTTTAATTTACTCTTATTAGAATAATAATAAACATCTAAATCATCTTCTCCATGAGGAGGCATACTTTCTATAACAATTATCTCCTTTGCAGCTAATGTCTTAGCAACTTCCACCATTGTAGAAGCAAGCTCCCATTCATAACCAGCCACTTCAGTAAGTGATTGTACTAAAACTAAATTATACTTCTTATTATAAAAAAAAGTGATTGGATTAACAACCTTAGATTTATGTATTGCAGTTAAAGGAGTAATATGTTCTGACTCTATATAACCAATCTCTTCTACATCAAGATGATCTATTAAAAACTTAACAGTTAATGTACTAACAAGACCAAAACTTGGAAATCCTTGTATCATTGTTGGACTCTTTGGTTTCTTATTTAATATATATTTCATAAGCTAAAATTATAATGTACTATTTATTAATGTAATGTAAGTTCTTAGAAGTGGTAACGTAATTAAATTATTAATCTTCCTCTTTGCCAATCTTGGATTATTCTCCTGGAAGTTTGGTCTATATTTGCCACGCCCCCTTTTAATTTAATTTTTCTATAGTCCTTGATATTAACTAAAGTATGTCTTATATCTTCCTTCTTATATTCTTTGTATGCAAAAACTCCTGGAGTGTCAATAAGATAAATATCCTTACCTATTCTTATTTTTTGCATTCCCCTAGTAAAACCAGGTGTAGAACTTGTCAAAGCAGATTTCTTTTGTTTTAAGACATTGATCAAAGAAGACTTACCAGTATTTGGATATCCTAAAACACCAACAAGTAATGGCTGCTCTTTAACTTTAGTTTTACTAACTGATTTTTTTAACATTTCATAACTTCTTCTCTTATCTCTAGCTAAATCTCTAATAATTCCCCTTAATTTGGTGGTTCCTAAATTGTTTTTCGCAGAAACAAAAACATAAGGTTCAAAATCAAATTTTAAATCAGAAAATTTTTCTTTAATTAAATCTGATTTATTTAAAATATATATTATTTTTTTATGTTGTTTTATAAGTTTATTCTCTATTTCTTTATTTCTTGTTTCCTCAGGATATCTTGCATCTAAAACTTCCAAAACTACATCAGATTCATCTATTACTTGATTTACAACTTTCCAAAATGAGGTCATAAATTTATTACTACAAAAGAATATATAAGATTTGCCCAAAAAGGGTACCCTCGCCTCTTTTTCCATTATTGTAATAAATATGTTGTTTATAAACATTTGTTGTAAAAGAAGGTTATATCTTTAAAATAAAGTCATAAAGCAAATTTCAAATTAATAAGATCTAAAAATTAGTTTTTCATCCATGGCGTTTCAACATCATCTATTCGCCAATTAGGATTTATATCTACATTTTCTATCTGTTGTTTTGTTTTAAATATATTATAACCTGAATTATATTGTAGCATTCCAGCAATAGCTATCTGTATTCCATTATCACCAGAATATTTTAAAGGACAAGCAAAAGATTTTACTCCTCGTTCCTTGCACATTGTATTTAACATTTCAATAAATCTTTGATTTGCAGCAACACCCCCAATTAACAAAGCCTCTTTTTTTCCAGTATGTGCCAATGCTCTTTCTGTAACTTCAATCAGCATTGCAAAACCTGTTTCTTGCAAACTGTAACATAAGTCTTCAATCGCAACTCCTTTTTTATACAAATTAATACAATGTGTAACTATGCCAGAAAACTCAACATCCATTCCCTTGACAACATAAGGAATTTCAATATATTTACCTTTCTTAGCTAATTGTTCTATTTTTGGACCTGCTGGAAAACCCAAACCAACTGCCCTTCCAAATTTATCCAATGCATTACCCAAACCAACAGAAAGTGCCTCGCCAAATATTCTATATTTCTCCCCTTCATGTGCAATTATCTGTGTATTTGCTCCTGAAACAAAAACAAAAACAGGATCCTTAGCTTTTGTAAAAAATTTCCCTTCTTCCAAATGCCCGCATAGATGATTTACACCAACTAAAGGTTTTTTATACTTTAAAGTCAATTCTTTAGCAAAATCCTTTCCAACAAGCAAAGATGGAGGCAAACCTGGGCCTTGAGAAAAAGCAATAAAGTCTATGTCTTTAATATATAAATTTGCATCTTCTAAAGCCTTATTCAACATTTCATACTTTAATTTTCTATGATGATTTGCAGCATCAGAAGGAATTATACCACCTTTCTCTGTAGTATACATATCTCTAGCATCAGCTAATATATTTCTTTTATTATTTATTATACCAACACCAAATGTATGAGCAGTGCTTTCAATTCCCATGCAAATTAACTTACCCATAAAAAAACCACTAAATTAAATTTTATATACTTTGCTCAAAAAGAAATATATAGGAAATTTTATTAATAAATAAAAAAATAAAAAAATATGAAATATTCCTTAAAAAAAGATAAGTTCAGGGAGAATAGAGGAAATTATTCTCGTTTACTACAAATATATTGTCGAAAATGTGAAAAACCCTTATTTCTGTATCAAAAAGATGGTCCTGGAAATTTACGTCGTTTGTACTTAGACAGAATAATTAACAAAGAAAAAATGAAAAATTTAAAAATGTTAAAGTGTGAAAATTGTAAAGAAATCTTAGGAACTAAATATATCTATAAAAAAGAAAATAGAAATGCATTTAGATTATACCAAGATACCATTATAAAGAAAATAAGGAAACTAAAATATGTTCAAGAGAATAATTAATAAAATAAAGCCAAATGAAAAAGAGGAGCAAGAAGTCAAAAGTAAAGTAAATTCATTTCTAAAAATATTAAACAATAAATTATTGCATGCAGAAGCAATAGTAGGTGGCAGCTTCGCAAAAGGAACATGGTTAAAAAACCAACATGATATAGATATTTTTGTTCTATTTGAAAAAAATCAAAACATGTCGACAAGATTAGAAGTTGTACTGAAATCAATATTCAAAAATATAGAAAAGCTGCATGGAAGTAGGGATTATTTCATAATAGAATATGAAAATTTAAGTTTTGAAATTGTGCCTGTTTTAAAAATAGAAAAGCCAGAGCAAGCAGAAAACATAACAGACATAAGTCACATGCATGTTGCATGGGTTAAGAATAAAACTAACGAGAATCTAGCAGATGAAATAAGATTAACAAAATATTTCATGAAAATAAATAATTGTTATGGTGCAGAAACATATATTGGTGGATTCTCAGGATATCTTGCAGAATTAATAACAATTTATTATGAAAGTTTTTTAAACTTAGTAAAAAACGCAGAAAATTGGAAATATGGAGAAGTAATTGACATAGAAAAGAACAATAAGTTTTCAACAGATCAAAAATTCCCATTAATTGTTATTGATCCAGTACAGCCAAATAGAAACGCTGCTGCTGCTCTAAGGAAAGACAAGTTTGAATTATTCATCGAAACATGTAAAAAATTCAGTAAAAAACAGAATGAAAGCTTCTTTAATGAAAAAAAAATTGATCAAAATAAATACAATTTAATATTCAAAATAGAACCACTAAAAGGCAGTAAAGACGTTGTAGGCACAAAAATGCTAAAGGTTTTTGAAAAAATAGAAAGAGAACTAAAAGAAAATGGATTTGTAATCAAAAAATCAGCATGGGAATGGAGAGACTATGGCTACTTTTACTTCAATATTGAGAAAAAAACACTTGACAAGAATATAAAACACTTTGGGCCACCTACTAAATTCAAGGAAGATGCAGAAAAATTTAAAGAAAAATACAAAGGTTTCAAAGTAAAGGAAGAAAAAGAAAGGTTGTATGTTATCCTACCTAGAAAATTCACAAAATTAAATAATCTAATTATTAATATAATGAACGATAAAGAAATAAGTGAAAAAATTAGATCTATGGTTCAATTAAAATAAATCCCCATAATATTATAAAAAATATATTTTCAATTAAATATTAATGAAAAAATAAAAACATATTTAAATAAGTATAAATTAAAAATTACAATGGAAGTTAAAATTGCTTTTGACACAGAAAAAGAGAGTATTGAAGATTTGAAAAGGCTAATTGTTGCATTGCAGGATTTAATTAATAAAAGAGAAAAAGCAAATTCATTAGGTAATCCTATAGCAACATCAAACCTAACAAAACCATCACAGGTTAAAGTAGAACAAAAAGAAGTAGAAAAGCCAGTTCAGGCACCTGCAACAGGCCAAACATCAGGCGGTGGAAGAGTCATCCCATATGAAGATATGTCTGATTTGTTATCTAAAATAGTTTCTGGAAAGCATTGACAAGTTTTTTATATTAATATATATACAAAACTTTAATGAAAAAAAAGAAGGGAAAAATAATAATAACTTTATTAGTGTTAATAATAGCAATTTTTCTAATATACTCAGTAATAAAATACAAAAAATCAATAGGTGAAAAAAGTGAAACATTTGTAGTTTGTGATAAAAACAACAAATGTATAATTGCACTTCATATTCATGCAGAAATGGAAATAAAAATATGTGGAAAAGAAATTAAACTTCCACTAGAATCAGGTGATCTTAGAAGAACACATACGCACAAAGAGAGAAATTTGCTTCATTTTGAGGAAAGACTAAAGTATGACAACGAAAAAAAACAAATAATAGAAAAAGAACCAATAACACTAAAAGATTTCTTTAACAATAAAGAAATAAATATAAAATTTAACAGCACATGTATAGCAGATAAATGCAATAATGATCCTTGTGGGACTGCTCCAGAAAAAGTAAAATTCTATGTAAACGACTATAGTAATAATGATTTTGAAAATTACGTATGGAAGGACGGAGATAAAATAAAGATTATATTCGGGCCTGAAGGGGTAGTAGTATAAGGAGGTAAAAATGCCAAGTAAAAATAAGCATCAGTTATAGATAGTATAAACCCTTGTGCTTTTGGAGTTTTAATATTCTTGCTTTCATATTTAGCTGCATCTGCAAAAAAGAAAATCCACATGCTAACCAATGGGATTTTCTATATTATAGGTGTATTCATAACTTATTTTATAGCTGGATTGTTATTAATACCAATAATAGAAAAGCTAGGAAAAGTCTCAGTTGCATCTTACTTGGTAATATCTGTAATAATAATGATTGCCGGAATAATAGAAATAAAAGACTATTTTTGGTATGGAAAAGGATTTTCTTTATCTATATTTCCATCAGAAGCTGAAAGAATAAAAAAATATGTGAAAAAAGTGAGCGATAAAAAACTGACAGCTTTCCTGCTTGGATGCTTTGTTGCTATAGTAGAGTTACCATGCACAGGGGCAGTATATTTGGCAGTGTTGGCATTAATGTCATTATCAGGTGTTACAATATCAAATATTTCATTCCTGACAATTTATAATATAATTTTTGTGCTTCCGCTTATAGTTATATTATTGTTTGTATACAAAGGAATATCTACAGAAAAATTCGAAGCTTGGAGGCAAAAGCATAAAGGATTAATGAGGTTATTAATAGGCTTAGTTCTGATTGCATTAGGACTTTGGATGATATATACAATAATATAATTTCCAGTTAAGTTCAATTATTAAATATATTTTAATAACTAATTATATTTATAAATTTAATTTAATAAAATATTTACATGGAAGAACACGATGGGCTTAGATTAGTATATAGTAGAGAAGAAGTTAGTGAATCAGGAAGAAATTTAGACGGTGTAGTTACAAATGTAGGTATGGAATTATGGTGTATGTTAAGACAAGGATTAAATGTTCTGGAATCTATTATAAAAATTCGTGGTGAAGAACCATTGTGTGCTCGTGAAGTAATTGGCAGATATCTTGCGACATCAGCAAACGGCAAAGTAATAATTATTGGTCACAGCTTGGGAGGACTACACGCAAGATATTATGCACAAAACTATCCAGATAAAGTTCCCTTATGTATAACAATAGGAACACCGCATCAAGGAACTCCAACAGCAAGACTTGCAAGATTATTGTATCCAGCTGGAGTTTATGGTGAAAGTACTAGAGAAATGTATCCAAACAGTGAAGTTATTAGAAGAATGGATGATCAATTCAAAAGAGAAAAAGAAAGATTAAGAAACAAAACTAAATTTGTAAATATAAGAAGCAAAAAAGACTTTGTTGTTCCATATAGTTATTCTCATTTTTCACATACAGATGAGGAATATACACTAGAAAATTGTGGCCATGTTGGTTCAATAGACAGTGATATTTTATATAAAATATTAGTAAGAGAAACAGAAGAAGTTTATAGAAAACACGGCGAATGTCCTGTGGTTATGCTTCATGGATTTTGCCTAAATGGAGAAACTTTTATTGACTTGCATAAAAAATTAGGAATATTTCATAGAACAATAGCATCTAGAATATTTACTCCAGATTATAATTTCACAACTTCAATAGAAAAATAATCATCTAAGCCTTATAGTCTCTAAATTTTTAGGAGCAACAGTCTCTACCCTGTATTGTTGATATAAAACACTGGCTAATTCTATGCACCTGCTATAATCTCCATGTATTGTTATTATTTTTTTAGGCTTAGGCTCCAAGCTCCCAACCCAGCTGACTAATTGTTTAAATGAAGAATGTCCGCTAAAGGCTCCAAGCTTCCAACCCAACTGACTAATTGTTTAAATGAAGAATGCCCGCTAAAGCCTTTTATTGTATAAATTTTCATTAAAATTTTTGTTACTTCAGGTCTCTTACTTCCACCAGAAACAAAAGCTATTTCTCTTTCTCCCTCCTCAATCCTTCTTCCTATGCTTCCTATGCCTTGATAACAAGTAAAAATTAAGCAATTTTTAGGATTTTCAGCAAAATGCTTAAAATATTCTAATGCAGGGCCTCCTTGAAGCATACCACTTGTAGCCATAACAATAAAAGGTCCCTTACTGTCTTTTACTTCCTGCATCTCTTTTTGGCTTTTGATTCTTTTAAATATTGGACTTAAAAATGGATTATGATCATACTGGAATAATTCCCTTTTTACTCTAGGACTTAAATAATCAGGATATGCAGTATGAATTGCAGTAACATCCCACAACATGCCTTGAACATAAACAGGCATATCAGGAATTCTTTTTTCCCTCATAGCCCTCTCAAGTATTAGCATAATTTCCTGGCTTCTTCCTACACCAAGAACAGGCATCAAAATCTTACCATGTTCAGCAGCAGTTTCATTTATTTCTTTAATTAATTCTTCCTCGCTTTCTTTTCTACTAGGACTTGTATCGCTTCTAGTGCCATAAGTACTCTCCATCATTACACTTTCAATTCTAGGATATCTTGTAGCTGCAGGACCTAATAAATTACTTGTCTCATAATTAAAATCACTAGTGTACAAGAAATTGTGTAAACCATTACCAATATGAACATGAGCAATTGCACTTCCTAAAGTATGCCCAGCATTATACAAAGTCAATCTCATATCAGGAGTAACATCACTAACTTCCTCATAATCTAAACAAACAGAATGCTTGACAAATTCTTTCACATCATTGACAGTATAAGGGGGGTCATTACCTTCTTTCTGCGCAATTTCTATTAAGTCTAAACACATTAATGCAGTAACATCTCTGCAAGGTGCAGTAGCATAAGTTGGTCCCCTAAAACCCATTTTATATAAGAATGGAACAGTGCCACAATTATGAACAACTACACCATTAGCTACAAAATTACTGTTGTCTGTAACTTTAAGATCAACTAAATATTCATATTCATTTTTTTCCTTTTTAATAGAAGTTATTTTTTGCCATTTAACTTCAGCACACATAAAGAATTTTAATTTCGTCAATTTGTCCAAAATATTATTTCTTATATTTATAATAAGTTTGTTTAAATTCTCATTAACGAGATTACAAAACTCAAAATTTTTGCCTGACTCCAATTTAGTTATATCATTAATTGTTAAATTAATTAAATTTGCCAAGCTATTCTTACTTAAACCTGCAATTAATCTTTTTTGTTTGATATTATTAGAAAGTAAAGATTTTTGAACTACTTTTTGTCTATTTAATAAAAATTCATACAAGGAATCTGCAGTATATCTTGTTAAACCTGAAGTACTGCCCTTGTAAATAGAAAAGACATTTTTAGGAAGATCCTTATTTAAAATTAAATCACTGCATTCATTACCTAATCCTATTGATTTAATTATTTTATGAACATCATCTGTAGATAAAGGTATAAAATCCTTATTTTTAGGTTGTAAATCTTTGATATTTAATAATAACTTATCGAGTTTATTTTTTTTATCTAAATGCCCAAATCCAATCAAATCGGAAAATTTCAGGACTGACTCTCTGCCTTTAATATTTAATCTATAACTTGTAAATTCAGAATAACCCGTCCTATTTTCAATTGATAAAGAACTTTCTATCCCTAATCTATTTAGCATAAATTGTATCTGTTCTGACATCTTCTGACTTGTAGTATCAATAGCTATTTGTTCTTTCTTTACACAGCCATCTGCGTCAGCAAAACCTCTAATAAATCCTTTTATAATATCAGGAGATGAAAGAATTATATTTATAGGCATAACTCTATATTTACTATAATTTAGAATATCCTTAAAATTCATATTAACATATCTAGTTATAGCTGCATTACAGATCTCAGCAACAAAAGCATTTTTGGAATTGTCTGTATAATGAACAACCTCGGGCTTATAATTAAAAACTTCACTGATTAAATCAGAATAAAATTCAAGACAAACTCTAGATTCATCAGTAAGTCTTAAGGAATTTTCAGTAGCCTGATGTCCATCGCCAGCAATATAACCAAGACATTGTGCAAGTTTTGGATTTAAAAATTTAGGTAAATTAGTTTTATTTACATTAAATTTATTATAAAATTCATTCTCTGGGATATTATAAAATTTTAAAATACTTTTTAGAGTATCTGAATAAATATAATTATTTTTTCTTTCTAAATTAAAAGCAAAATTTCTGTTTTTATTCAAAGTCTTAGCTAAAGCTCTTTGTGATAAACCTATTTTTTGTCTTAGATAATTAAAATGAATTGCAGCTTCTTTTGGTAAAAAAATTCTCTCTCTATAATCCACATCAGTAAATAAACTAATGCCATTAAATGGGACCTCTTCTGTAACGATAGAAGGGATCATCATGCCTTCTCTTAAATCTCCAGCTTCTAACTCTTTAATTTCCATATTTTCAACCACAAAAAACTTATGGTTTGGCGAAGCTTCTAAATTATAATAAGAAGTTTTGACTTTTATTATTTCCTTATGTGTATAAGTTTTGACTTTTTTAATGCATTTTCCTATTTCTTTCTTACCATTATTCCAATTAAACGTAACTAATTTATCTCCCTCTTTAATTTGATCTATAGGTTTTATAATACCTCCTTCAACTTCTATTAAAGTATCTGGTGGCAAACAATGATCAATGTGTGAATGGCATAATATAACAGCATCTAATTCCTGAATATTAAATTCCGGTGCATCTAAATAAGGAAAAGCATATTCTCTAGGAGCAGCAACGTTAAACCCACAATCAAGCAAAACCTTGCTCTCAGGAGTCTGTAACAAAAAACAGCTTCTTCCGACTTCTCTAGCACTGCCTAAACAAGTTAATCTTACCCATTCATCTCTCTTATCTTTAGTCCATCCTTCATAAATTCTCTTCCCAATTTTATGCAAAAATTTCCTTCTGTAATCACTGTAATCATAAAGAACTTGTCTTATATTTTCTATAAGCTGAGACCTCATAGGTGGAATTCTTCTGACTATTGGTGTCCACAAAGTCTCTTTTTTTATTTCTTTTAATAAATCTCCGCCTTTGCCAATAGCCAAGCCTGGTTTCTCAGATTCTATTATTACTCTGCTTCTCTGTGAATCAAACATAATATTGATTTTATTCTTATCATCATCCAATATTTTAATTATTTTTTCTTTAGTTTCTTCAGCTTCAAGAACCATAGAAGGATCTGCTCTAAGTTCAATCCTTTTTTTTATATTATCAACTATGCCTTTTATAATGCCTTTATTATCAAGAAGAAACTCTTTGTTTTTAGTATACAAAACAATATTAGCGCCTTCAAAAACAGCATCATTTATTTTTGCATCTGGAGGCAACTCCTTCATCACTTCATCTAGTATCTTTACCATTGTTTATTTCAAGAAATTTTTAACTATGAAATTATAATTTATATTCTAGTTGTTTGGAGTAAACTTTTTTTGTTCCATCCTTTGTTACTAAAACAACATCGCATCCTGCACCGCTTGCAGCATCTCTTTGTACTGAAGCATTTAAAGCAGAAACTACTAATTTTACTGCATCATCAATACCCATATTGTCTTTAAAATTTGCTTCAAGAACACCTGTAGCAAATAACATGCCTGAACCATCAGAAACATAATCATCAAATTTTGTTAAAGATCCGTCCATACCTAATTGGTATAAATATAAACCTTCTTTGTCTCTTCCACCTAATAAGAATCCCGTTATTCCTTCTATTGTGCTGAACTTTCTAACATTTTGATAAACTAAATTAGACAATAAATTAGCAGCTTCCTTAACCCTAATCTTTCTATTTCTTCTAAATTCATCCAATTTTATTTGGGCTTTAATTAATTTAACCAATAATTGAACATCAGAAACTAATCCAGCAACTGTAACAGCTAGATCTTCATTTAAAATAATTACTTTTTCAAACTTCTTATTAGATACAATCATCCCGCCTAATGTAACTTTTCTATCTGCACCAAGAACTATACCGTCTTTGCACACTACACCGACAGTTGTTGTTCCTGTTTTAAGTAATTTTGTTTCATCCATCATTAACCACTTAGAAACACCATCTTATATTGATAATACATCCAGCTTATTTATATAGTTTTCTCTGATATTGCATTACAATCATATGAGATAAAATTCACCTCTACTTCTCAAAGTTTTCAATAAAACAATAGAAAGTATTATAAATATAGATAACATATTTATATATAGATGGGAAACATACTTATTTCACTAAATCAAGAAGAAGAAGACCTGCTTAGAAACATGGCACAAAAGAAATATGGTTCAAAAAAAGGTTCTATTAGTACAATAATAAAAGAAGCATTAAATGAACTTAAAACAAAAGAAAAGAGAGAAAATGCAAAAAGAAAATTTCTAGAAACAATAGAAAAAGGAATTAATTTGGGTTTCAAGGGAAAAGTATATAGTAAAAGAGAGGAAATATATGACTAAAAAATTAATAGATACAAATATTCTAATTTATGCTTATGATAACAGTGACCTGAAAAAACACAATATATCAAAGCAAATAATTAAAGAAGCAACAGAAAAAAATGAGGCAATATTAAGCATACAAAACCTAGTAGAATTCTCAAGAGTTCTATCAGAAAAAGCAAAAATACCAGTACCATATAATGAAGTAAGAAGAATTATTACAAATCTAGAGCTATTATTTGAAATAATACAGTATAATACAAAGACAATTGCTGAAGCATTAGATATATCCTCCCATTATAAACTGCATTTTTTTGATGCATTAATAACAGCAACAATGGAAGAAAATTTTATTTCTGAAATAATTACAGAAAATGAAAAAGATTTTGAAAAAATATCAAATATAAAAGTAATAAATCCATTTAAATTTTCCCATTAGTAATTACATACAAGTAGTAATTAAACAAAAAACTTATAAATAATAAGAATTTACATTTTTATATGACAGAAGCAGCAATAGTTTCAATTGAAGAAAGAATTAGAAAAAGTAGAAAAGCTTCAGCCGTTGAAAGGGCTTGGAGAGTTGCAAAAGCTCTTGAAAGTGATAGATCTCAAATTGAAGGATTGACTTGGGTAGAACCTAAACGTGTTGAGGGTAAAGGAATAACAAGAAGCATTGATTTTAATTCTGAATTTCCGGATGGAATAGTCCCTTTAATGCCGATACCTATAAATGTTAATATTGTTGCACCAGCAAATATTTTAGTTCCTGGAGGGGGTTTAGAAATAGCATGGACAATGCCTATTCTTACTAGAATGGGGGGAGCGCTAGATATATCTAGAGAAATAATAGAAGCAATTGGTTATAGTTCTACAGAGAAACCAACAACACGAAATACTATTGAAGTAGTCTCATTCTTACCATTTCCAAAAGCAGATGCACCTGAAGAAGAAAAATTCAAACCGCAATTCTATGTTATGGTTGATGTTAATGGTAATCATTTAGAAAAACTAGATAATTATTTTGGAGCTGTAGTAAGACATAATGGAAAAGTTATCAAGCAATTTGTAAACAATACAAGGACAATGATTCCAATTTATGCTAACCCATATAATCAAACACTATTTAATGCAGATATGCTCATAAGTCTTAGTGAAGAAGAACTTTTAGCAACACCAAAAAATGCAGGTCATTTAGAAATTTATGTTTATAGAATTACTCAAGGCGGACTGGATTATAAGAAAAGATTAGATTTCTCAAGCATAGGTGCTGGAGGAGACTTAATTGATTTTCCAAGTGCAAATAAATATGGGGGAAATAGGTCACTTGGATTTGAATCTCCATACAGAGGGGGAAATAGTTTTAGAGGATTAAGTTCAATTAGTGGTTTAGGTATGGAAAAGAAATTAACATCTCCAAGTGAAGCAGAAAAAGAAGTTGGTGATGTAAGAATTGGAGAAGGTGATGCTCTTGGAAAAGTAGATGCAAGTCCACTAGAAGGTTATGTGTTTGATAAACCTTTTGGAATTCAACCAATTAGAATTAGATTATTAGGTGTAAGAGAAGCTTCACAAGATGTAGTAAGAAGTGCACTAGAAGACATTGCAACAGGATATAAAAAATAATTTTATTTCTGTAAACTAATCTTAGCTCTTACTTGATCATGCATCCTTTTCAAAAACTCATGCCTGTCTTCCATTTTTAAAATATCAGAATAACTTTCTAATATTAAATTAAATGAAAAAGGACTAGGCAGCCTAGTATTAAATTCAACAACTTTTATCTTTTCTTCTTCAATCAATTTCAAAATTTCAACAGTATTATTTATGTCCATTAAATCTTCCAAAACCTCCCTTCTAGCTTCTTTAAGAATACAAAAATCATCGCTTATTTTTCTGACAGCACTTAATAATAACATACTGCTAACTTGCTGTCTTCCAACTCTTTTAGTTTGTCCTTTATAGTTTCTTAGTATCATAAAAGCTCTTGCAGCACAATGCCTAAATCTTCTTTTCAAAACTTCGCTCTTGTCTAAAGCCAATTTCAAAACATCTCTAAGTTGTTCACTTTTTAATAATTTAAAAGCTAGTAAAGCATTAATTCTTTGTGGACAAGAAACATAAAAACCATTATCATTAATTCCAACTTCAACATCTCTGTGCTGATTTCTTCCAATTGCAAAAGCTAATGCTCTAGATAAAACGTCATTAACTCTTCTTCCATATAAACTATGAAATATAATGTAATATTTATTATGTTCATCAATAAAATGTTCAACTATTATTTTTTTATGGTTTGGAATTTCTAAATACTTATACTGATCATAAAAATAATTATAAATTGCTTCAGTAGCATTTTCATCAACATATAAATAATTATTAACAAAATCTAAAATCTCTTTCTTATTTCTCTTATTTTCAAATTTATCATCCATTAACCATCTAAATTTCTGTATGTCTAAAGCTAAATCAAAACTTAAAGGAAGCATTTCAGAAAACCAGCTTGGTATTGTTGGCTGTCTACCCTCGGCACTTTTTACTTGTGCAACCATTCCTTTTGCAAATCTAAATTCATATGTATTTCCTCCTAAAACAAAAATATCTCCAGGTTTTAATCTCTCTAAAAAATTCTCATCTATGTGTCCTATAACTTGTTCCCCAACCTTAACAATAACAAAACTTTCATCAGGAATTGTTCCTATATTAGTCATGTAAATCACCCTTCCTAATTTTCCTTTCTTTCCAATTTTTCCATCGTTTTTCCATATTTTAGCATAAACATACCTATCTTCTAAAGAAGCAAACTCACCAGACAAATAATCTAAAATCTCCATAAAATCTTTGTATTCTAAATCCTTATAGCAATGAGATTTTTTAATTAAATTATAAAGTTCATTTATATCCCAAACTTGCTCCAAAGCCATACCATCTATTTGTTGAGCTAAAACATCTAAGCAGTTTGTTGGAATATGAATCCTATCTATTTTTCTTTCTATTGCATCTTTAACCATAACACAGCATTCAACTAAGTCATCTCTGTCTGATGCAATTACCCTTCCTTTAACTGTTGAATGAAGCTGATGACCTGCCCTCCCGCAATTATGAGTTAAAATAGATTCAACAAAATAAGAATTAGGTTCATTTTGCAAAGTAATATTATAAACAAACGCGTCACAAACTTTGTTTTTTATATCAGTGACCTTAACCCAATTAATGTTCCCCTGGATATCTTTATCTTTTAAAGAGTGATGATAAGTCTTATCTCTGAGATATTTAGCCTTTTTTCCTCTAAAAATACAATATTTTAAGAATTGTTTAACGTAACTATTTCTAGAAATATACAAACAATAACTTTTATCAGTATTTATTTTAGGTACTAGTTTAGATATTTTAGCTTCCTTTTGAAAGAAATAATTATTAATTCCAGATCTGTTCAATAAATTATGAAGACCAACAACAAATTTTCTACTAGCAGAAAATATACGAATATTATTATTTTTATTGCCATCTCCTTCTAAAATACCTTCTATATAAGGAATGATTAAGTTTTTTGGCATATTATTTAAAATATTAGAAACCTCTATATTGTAACTTTTTTCCTTTCCAACTTTTATTCCTAAAGAAATTAAAATATAAGTTAGTAACTTAGAACCGCAGTCTATAGAATAAAAATCTTTATTTTTAGTTTTTAATATTCTAGATTTAAAACCAAATTTCTCAAATATTTTTTGACATTCTTCAAGAAGTTTTATATCTTTATTCCCCATTTTTATCTTATAATACTTATATCTTTTATGCTTAGTAATAGAACCATCAGAAGCAACCATACCTGCAAGCCACATAAGTTCTTGAGTAGGTTTTAATGGTATTGATGTCCTATGGTGTCCCTGCGTCTTCAATTCTGTTAAATAAGACAAATATTGCTGCTGTTTAATACCGGAAATTTGCATAATATTCAAAAAAACATCCAATCTTATACTTTTTCTTCTTCCATTTTTTCTTATGTAATTTTGAAGATGATTTTGAGTAATTCCTACTTTTTTTTTTTGTTTAGAATATTTTATTTTATTATTTTTTACGTAATTATCAACAACATTTCTTAAAAAGTTATTTTTATTTTCTACATAAAATTCTTTTTTATTTATCATTTCATAGATATAAGGAGTGGTATTAATATCAAAATCAAATATCTCAGCAACCTCATCATGTATCTTTAATTCATTAGCTTTTATCCATCCTTTCTTAGTAAATACGGGATGCTCTTCAGTACATTCCAATGATAGACCTGAATGTAAATTAATTTTTAATAATTTACTTGTTTTATTTTTATGGTAATTTATTATTTTATTATTTACAAATCCTTTATTTTTATCATAAGACAATACTTCAACATTTAATTTATTTTCTACAATCTCTCCAATAGGAAGGTAACTTCCATCAGCTAATAAAATTCTAGAATTATAAGGTAAACATCTCTGTAATAGCCTAGCAATACTTTTCGGGCTTCCTAAACAAATTACTAAATCAATATAACCTATGTCTAAACCTAACTCTAAACTGGTTGAGCTAACAATACATTTTAACCTACCTTTCCTTAATGCATCTTCCATTTTAAATCTATGCTCTTTACTCAAACTTCCATGATGTGCTCCAATTAAACTAGAATATCCAGTTGGATCATCTTCAGTAATTTCAGTATATTTCTTAGGAAATTTACTCTTTAAATGATGAACAACTCTTTCAGTGCCACTTCTAGTATTTGTAAATATTAAGGTAGTTTTATGTTCATGAATTAATTTATCAATTAATTTGTAAGTTTCATTACTGGTTTGTTCATAACTAGAATTAATTAAATCATCAACTGGGCTGATAACTTTTAAATCTAAATTTTTATTAAATCTTGCATCAACAATTTTGCATTTTCTATTATCCCCAACCAAGAATCTAGCAATTTCTTCTAATGGACTAATTGTTGCTGACAAACCCACCCTGCACATTCCAGGACTTAAATACTGTAGTCTTTCCAAAGATAATGATAAATGTACTCCTCTTTTATTCTCACCCAAACTATGTATTTCGTCCACAATAGTCCAATCAACATTTTTTATATAATTTCTAAATTTAATTGAATTTAGTAAAATTGCCAAAGACTCTGGCGTAGTTATAATTATGTGTGGTGGTTTAGCTAGCATTTTTGCTTTTTCAGCAGCAGTTGTATCACCAGTCCTTACACTAATCCTTATTCCAAACTTCTTATTAGCAATTTCCTCGATTTCTTTCAAGGGTTCAATTAAATTTTTATGAATATCCCTTGATAATGCACGAAGTGGACTTATATAAATACAATATACTTTATCTTGCAAAATTCCTTTTTCACTTGAATCTATTAATTCATTTAATATTGCTAAAAAACTTGATATTGTTTTACCACTGCCAGTCGGAGCAGAAATTAAAATATTATTCCTAGAATGCACTTCCATAACACCATACAGCTGAGGCAAAGAAAAATCCTTGAATTTCTTAAAAAACCATTCTCTAACAAAAGGATGTAATAATTCTTTTATATCTTCAGAGCTGTCTGGCTTGTCCTTTAATGCAATCATATCTAATACACAAAAGATAAGTTAAAAAGGTTTGCGCGTAACTTCTGCTGTGCCGTCCACACCCCAAATATAAAATATATATTAAACAATATAATAGAAGAAAGAATTATATAATTTTCTAGACTTTTTTTCATATGTTATTAAATATAATCCACCCATATACATTCAAGCTTTCTGGTTCTACACTAAAAATTGGTCCGGTTCCAGAATTTAGAAAAAGAGATAAAAAAGTTGAACAATTAGCAAGAAAAGTCTTAAGTTCTGGAGGAAAAGTAATATATTATAAATATAGTGATGGAAACTTTGTAAAGGAAGTGATGCATGAATCTGCTTTACATTCAGATCCAATATACCAATTCTTATATGGATCTGTAGAAACTGTAACAACAACACCCTATGGAATTCCAATACCAGATGAAAAACCAGCAAAAATAGAAGTAGAAGCCTGGAAATTAATGACGGAATTATATACAAGACATTCAGAACTAAGACAAATAATAGAAGGACATGAAAATGTAGTATTTATAGGTGGAGCATTAGAAAAATGCTTAGCAAATGCAGCAATATATTTCAATCAACACTACAGAGAACCAGGTCAGAAACTTTTGTATGTTCCAGAATTATGTGTGTCCTTTAATGCAGACGAAAAAGAAAGAGCCGTAGAAAAATTATCTAGAAATAATATAGAATTAATAAAATTTACAGAAGTAATGAGTTTAAATTAAAAAATATCAATTACGTCTTCTAAAAGGAATAACTTTATGTCTTCCAATTAAAGTATCCTTACTCTTAATTAAAGCATCTAAAGCCAAATCACTAATTGTATTATCAGTAACATCAATAATATATGAAAAACCTGTTACTAAAGAACTACTGGAATAAACAGCATCAAGCACACCTCTTACATCATTTAGATCAAATAATCTTCCTCTAACTCTAACAATACCTTTTTTATCTTTAGCTTCTAATAAAGAATCTAAATATTTTCTTTCATGAGGTCTTCCATCAAATAAAATATCCAAGGCCCATTGGTATCCATAACCAATAGATTTCATAGTATGATCAGAAAGCTTAGTATCAAAATCATCAACACTTGCAAGGCTTCCACCTGTTTGTAAATACATTGCAAGATAGTCTTCATGCAAAAATCCATATTTTAAAGTTAAATAAGATTTACCTGCATGATCCTCTAAAACATCAACATTGCCTCTCAAAGTTTCTAAAGTATCACGATCTCCATTTTTAATATTATCAATAATTCTAATGTCTTGTAAATTTATTACAGCATGTTCTAATTTAGTAATGGTTTTAATGGTTTTTTCATCTACAACAAATTTCCCAACATAACCAGCAACTTTTGAAGCAGCCTTTCTTAACTCTTCTAAAACAGCATCTCTGGTAGGTGAACAATATCTCATAAGCATAACAAAACAATTAAGATTTTGAGGCTCTAGAACTATACCATCAGGAGCCTCATCTCTATGAAGTTTTGGAACTTTAGTTTCAGTTCTACCATAAACAATATTCTCAAGCCAAGTTTCAAAACCAGTTAATTCTATAGTCATAAAAAAAGAAATAATCAACAATTTAAAAACCTTTCTAAATATACTACTTATTAATAATAACAAATACAAAGCAAAGATTTTTATAAATAAAAATAAAAAATAAATTAATGAATATAGAAGTAGAGACAAGAAGTTTCATTACAGAAGAAAAATATAAAGAACTTATAGATTTCTTTAAAAAGGAAGGTAAATTCTTAAAAGAAGACTGCCAGGAAACATATTATTTTGACACAGAAGAAGACCTGAGAATACAAAAAAATAATTTTTTCTCAAAAATATGGATGAAAAAAGGAAAATTGCATGATGATTACAGAGAGGAATTAGAAATAAAATTTAACAAAGAAGACTTTGAAATTTTAGAAAAATTATTTCTAAGCCTTGGTTTCAATGTTAATATTAAATGGTTCAGAAACAGGCATGAATTTATATGGCAGGATATTAGCATAATGATAGATTACACAAAAGGTTATGGTTATATTATAGAGCTAGAAAAAATGACTGATGAAGAAAATAAGGAAAGAATTTCAAAATTTCTTAAAGAAAAATTAGAATTTCTTAATATTCCATTAACGCCAAAAGAAGAATTTGATAAAAGATTCAAAAATTACAAAGAAAACTGGAAAGAATTAACAAAACAATAGTTTTAGCTCTCTGTCGTATTAAAGGGTCATTTTAAAATTACCTCCTTTTTTGTCGTATTCGGGTGATTAAGACTCTGTTTGAGCAAACTCAACCACCTGTTTCTTCCTAACTCAATATCAATCTCAGCTACCTGAGAAGGCGTTGCTCCATCCAGAGATATTAGTTACTTTATACTTTTTATCGGAACTTTGAGAGGGAACTAAAAACTCTTCTTCGCTTACTGCTATTGGCATATCTCCCTTTGCTAAAATAAAATATCTTCTAATCTTGCGGCTAAGAGAAAGATTTTTATCTGATACTCTTTTCTTTTTTCTGAAAGGTTGTGGTTGTTCCATAATTATTATCTATATACCTATTAGTAATATACTATTAAGTATTTAAACCTTGCGGTTAGTAATATAGTAAAACTTATATACTAAAGAGAATATAATTATTCAATATGGGAAAAGTTAAACTAGAAGGATATGTTTGCGAACGTTGTGGACATAAATGGGTTCCTCGAGAGACAACAACCGAAGAGCCAAAAGTATGCCCTAAATGCAAAAGCCCTTATTGGAACACTCCGAGAAAACGCGAGGGGAGGAAATGAAATTAGAACAAAAAAGATTCTCTTACGTTTTGATAGGAATCATGATTATTTTGGTTGTTCTTGCCAGTGCTTTTCTTTGGGCCAATATAAAAAATGGACATCTTAGATTTGATAATAATCCATTTGAGAAATCATTGAGCGAGGATAATCCTAAAGAGTACATACGTAATCCAGCAGTGACCAATTCTCTGCCATCTTGCCAAGGTAATAATCTTTTAACACAGTCTCCAATTGATTTAGATAAATTGGAACATATTGTGCCTTTGGGCCTTATTCATCCACCAGGTCACGCACTCCCCATGGATCATATCCTCTTGCTTTTGCCAAATGGGCCTGGTGGTAAGACTAAGTTAAAGACTGATATTAGAGCACCAGGGATAGTCCGTATTTTTGGTATTCGCAGCGTTATCTATAAGAGGGATGGAGTAGTTGAGAGTAAGATTTATTCGATAGCTTTTACACCTTGCAGAGAACTAACTTTCTATTTTGAGGCAATAAATGATTTGTCAGACTCTTTACATAAAGAAATTGAGCTACAAAAGTGCGAACCAAACAGTCAAAAGGAAGGAAATCGGGAATTCTTGTTCTGTGAATATTTAGTTGATTATGTTACCAAAGCCGGAGAAATAATAGGAACTGCCGGGGGACTAAATGGTTCAAATACCTTAGATTGGGGAAGCTATGATATGCGTGTGCCAAAACTCCCCTTTTTAGGTAGAGGAGATGAAGGTCCAAATAATGCTGTTTTTTATACTACGTGCCCCCTCAATTATTATTCATCCTCTTTAAAAGATCAACTATACGATAAATTGTCTGATCCTGATGGACAAAAAAGAACTGCAGAGCCTAGATGTGGTGAGATAATGCAGGATAAATTTGGCACGATACAAGGCAATTGGCAGACGAAAAAAGAATTTCGAAAAGATGGCGATACAACTTGGTCACCATTTATGGGTATTGGTCATGATAATTACAATGCATCCAAGGGTATAATTGGAGTTGCTGGAACTATTTCAAATTCAGGAACAATTAACTATGAACCAGAACACAATGGCACGATTAATCGCGAGTCATCTGAAGTAACAGCTGATGGAAAAATATATTGCTACCAAAATAATCGGAGATCAAACGATGACACTGCGCTTTCAGGTAGGCTACTTATCCAATTACTTGATCCAAAAACTTTGAAAGCAGAGTATCAGGAGAAAAAGTGTGATGAAGTTTTCAAGTTTGTTTCGCCAACCATTTATGAAAGATAAATTTGAATAAACTCCTACTTATCACCCGCATTTGACTTAAGAATCATCACCCGTTATTGCGACAGATAGAGTTTAGAAATATTTATAATAAAGCACAATAAAGAAAATATATGTTTAAAGAGGATGAAAATAGATCTTTTAAAGAGTTAGCTATTCTTTTAGCAATTAGAAATAATGTGGCCTTAATAGACAAAGAATTAGAGGTTTATGTTGTAAAACCAAATGGTGTTATGGAATTAATATCAAAAAGTGAAAACCCAGAAAAAGTATGGGAAGACGCACTAAGGGCGTTAAAAAGAACTTATAATAAAAGATTGTTTAATTATTACTAAAAATTACTATAAATAGTAACTTTGTTCTTTCCTGTATTCTTGCTATTATACAATGCCTTATCTGCTTTTTCTATAAGATCACTTGCATTATCAGTATTCGCTGGAAAATTAGCCACTCCTGAGCTTATTGTAACATTGCCATTAGGCTGCAATTCTTCCCTATCAAATTTAAAATCAGAAATTGCTTTTCTAAATTCTTCAGCTTTCTCAGCAGCAGCTTTAAGCTTTGCATTAAATAATATCACAGCAAATTCTTCACCACCATACCTGGCAACAATATCTCCTTTTCTAGTATTTTCCCTAAGTATTTTAGCAATATTAATCAAGACCTTGTCACCTTTCGGATGACCATTAACATCATTATAATTCTTAAAATAATCAACATCAATCATAACCAAGCTAACTTTATTTTTTCCTCTTTTAGCATTTTCTATTTCTCTCTCCAGCTGGAAAACAAAATAACCGTGATTGTATAAACCAGTCATTGGATCTCTTATAGAAGCCCCAAAATTTTTCTCATTATCTAAAGCCAGATCCAATGAAGGAGCTATTACATCATTGACAAAACTATTCAAAAGAGAAATTTCATAATTATCAAACTTATGATCTTCCTTTTTATCAACAACTAAAACACCAAAAGAACCAACAGGTAAAAACAATGAAAATTTAATTCCTAATTTAGTTAAAAGCTCTGCTCTTCTTCCTATCTCATTATCTACTGTATCAAAAACAGCCTTTCTAGAATAAAAGGCATTAAACACAATGCTGCCCCTTAGAACAGATCTTCCCAGATATAAATTTCTTAGAACACCTTCAACCCCACCCAATGCGACACATCTTAATTTTCCACTTCCTTCTCTAAGATAAAACTCAAAAAAATAATTTTTATAATAATTATGAGAAGATAAACAATCTATAGCAATTTGTGCTTTCAACCTTGATCTTTTAGCCTTATTTATCTCTAAACTTGAAGCAAGCAAAAAAGCAATATCTTTAGGATTAACACTAGCTACAATATCACTCATTTTTTTATTTAACCATAACATATAATAAAAAACAACTATTCATTAATAAGATTTTCGTAATTTTTCTTATAATAATCACACTTTGTATTCAAAGGACAACCAATGCATTCTGGTTTCTTTCTGCAAAATCTCTTAGCATGTTCAACAATCAAAGCATGATATTCATTAAATAATTTAAAATTATGATCTAAATTATCATGAAATAATTGCTGTAATTCATCATAACCGATATCTTCCTTACAAAAACCCAATCTAGAAAATACTCTTTTAGTATAAGAATCAATAACAAAATAAGGCTTATTATAAGCATAAAGTAATATAGAATCAGCAGTTTCTTTTCCTATACCCCAGACAGATAACAAATTCTCTCGATTAATTTGTATTCTAGAATCTAAAAATTTAATAAATTCCTTAATTTTCTTTGCCTTCTGATTATTATAACCGGAACTTTTTATAAGCAAAGCTAATTTTCTAATATCAATCAATCTAAGCTCATTAATTTGAAGCATTTTATTTTCTCTTAAATTTCCTAAAGCCTTATCAACATTTTTCCAGGAAGTATTCTGTGTTAGAATTGCACCCAAACTAATCTCAAATATATCTTTATCATTTAATTTAATTTTTCCAGGATATTTACCATTTATAGGCCACCATCCCTGTAAACCATACTCTTTATACATGATTTTATAGATTAAATTCAAGTTAAGCATAATAATTAAAAGAAAAGATTATATTAAAAAAGTTACTAATTGATTCTAAATAAGGATAACATAATATTTTTAAAGGATTTAACGACAAATATAATATGAAAGTAGAAGTAAATAATATAGGTAAATACAAATTTCTTTTTGTTAATAATAAATTATGGATGAGTAATGATGAAAATGAACAGCTATATACTAATGAGGCAATTTCTAAATGTAAAGGAAATGTATTAATTGTTGGTTATGGTATTGGTTTAATATATAATAAATTAAAAGAAATTAATTATTTAAAGAAAATAACCATAGTAGAAATATCAAAAGATGTAATAAAAAAAGTAGGGGTAAAAATAAGAGAAAATGATGAATTAATAATAAATGACTTTTTAAAAAATAAATTTGAAGAAAAATATGAAACAATATTATTAGATATATGGTTAGACTGGTCAGAAAAATCATACAAAGAAATATTTTTGCCCAGCTATAAAAAAGAAGAGAAAATTTTAGAGAAAAATGGAATAATATGGGCTTGGGGAGAACATGAAATGCGTAGATTCCATGAAAATAAATGAAAAAATTAGTAAAAAAACCCAAAAGATATTTAAATGATTTTTAACCTAAATTTAAAATGCAAGATAAGGAATTATCAATAGAAGAAAGTATAAAAAAAGCAATAGAAACATACAATAAATATTCTTCAATATATGCAAAATATACTCAAAATAAACTTTTACAGTTTCAATTAGCAAAATTTGTTTCTATGTTACCAGAAAAGGGAAAAATTCTAGATGCAGGCTGCGGATCAGGAAGAGACACTGCCTATTTACAGGAAGATGGTCTAGAAGTAACAGCAGTTGATATTTCAGAAGGGATGATAAAAGAAGCAGAAAAGAATGGAGTTAACGCTGTTAAAGGAGATCTATTAAAAATGATTTCTAACGAAGAGTTCGTCGGTATTTGGTGTATGGCTACTTTAGCAGATATACCAAAATCGCAATCTAAAAAATTATTGCAAAATTTCTATAAAGCCTTGAAAAAGGAAGGAATTCTTTACCTCGCAGTAAAAGAAGGGGACGGAGAAAAGATAATTGAAAAAGAAAGATACGAAAATTCACCAAGATTTTACGCATTTTACAAAAAAGAAGAACTGGAAAAACTTCTAAAGGAAAATGGATTTGAAATTATAGAATCTTCTGTTTCAACTGATGAAGAAACTAATTGGGTTGAAATTTTTGCTAAGAAGAATTAAAATAAATATGTTTTTATACAATGTTAATTACAAAAAATTATGAAAAAGAGTTTGATTTTATTATTTGTAATATTTATAATAATAGGATGTACTAAAAAATATATAAACTATCCAAGACTAGAAAGTTCTGAAAAATTTTCACAAAAGTAAAATTATAATTTAAATAAGCCTTCTTAAAAATCTAAAATCATAGCCTATACTTATAGGTATATGCGGTGCCCTATTAATTCTTCTAAGATTCCTACTGAACATCGTGCTAAGATCATTAAGTCTGTCATTTTGATGATAAAAAGAAGCATCATCTCTTAAACCGGATATTTCTAAATCGGAAATTCCTAAATGATCTAAAATATCAATTGTTACACTAACACGTGCATATAAATAATTAACAATTTGATTAGTAGTCCTATAATTTATACGTTGCATTGTATTTCAGAAAATAATTAATAAGAAAATATTATAAAGCTTGCTGTAATTTAAATTTTATTAACATTTAATTAAAGCAATTTTAAATCCTTAGTAATATTATCTATTTTTTCATCATCATCCGGACCTATACATAAACAAGTTACAGTTCCTGGTTCAATAGTGGTTCTTCCTGCATCTGTAATTAATGCAGCAGTTAATCCGGAATCTTTAGCTAATTGGTTATATTTTTGCAGTTCTTTTAAATCATTAACCTTGACAACAATCTTAGCCATACCTTCTTTTCTCCACTTAGAAACTTTATCTTTATCACTCCTTAAAACACATTCAACAGCAGCATGCGCACATTGAGAAGCTAATTTTCCTTTAGGTAATTTTAAATCCATTCTAACTAATATAACTTGTTTCATATTTATTGTTTAATAACAACCCTTTTAAATTTTTCTAATGTATCAAAGATAATGATTGAATATAATTTAGATAAGAAAGGATTGGAAAGATATTCTAGACATGGAATTACATTTTTAAGTTTAGATAATTTAACTTATGAAGGAATAGAATTAGTCGTTCCTGATGCACTAGAAAATATAAAGAATATTTGGATGAGTCATAACAAACTTATGATATCTAGTCCTAATTTTAGTAATATTCCTAATAGAAGGTTAGTTACCAAAGATGGGAAATTAGTTCATAGTGTAAGAATTATTCCCAGTAAATATGATATAGATTTTCAGAAAAGACCTGAATATCAACTAGCTCAAGGATCACAATTTCCTCATGGAATTATAGAAACAAATCAGGAATTTTTAGATTTGTACAATGGAGAATGTATTATTTTCAGAAGAAAAATTGGAGCTTTTGAAGGAGTTTATACTGCAATTGCTTCAATATATAAAAATTAATCACAGCTTCTTTAACTCATTCAGCATTTCCTTAACTAAATCAAAACCGCCCTGCCAAAACTTCTCATCTTGAACATCAATTCCAACTTCTCCTAATATTTTAGCAGGACTTTCAGACCCGCCATACTTTAATATTTTCAAATATTTAGGAACGAAAGACTTTCCTTCCTTTCTGTACTTTTCGTACAGAGCAAATACCAGTAGATATCCAAAAACATAGGAATAACAATAGAAAGGAGTATGATAAATATGGGGGATAGATAACCATTCATATTTAAATTCTTCAGGAATTTTAACAGAATTTCCAAATTGTTCTTTCAAATTACTAATATATATTGAACTTAATTTATTCAAATCTGCAGACTCATTAGCTATTACTTTATGAGCTTCTATTTCAAATATTATAAAATAAATCTGCCTTAGTATTGTAGCATAAGTATCATCTAATTTTTGCAGCAACAAAGTTTTTCTTAAATTTTTATCCTTTGTATTTTTCATTAAATCATCAAACAACAGCATTTCTCCAAATACTGAAGCAGTTTCAGCTAATGTTAAAGGCGGATGACCAGTTAATATAGAATGTTCACTTGTTAATAAATCATGTACTCCATGTCCTAGCTCATGAGCCATAGTAAAAACATCTCTAATATCTCCATCATAATTCAATAAAACATAAGGAACAATTTTTGGAGAAATATACATACAATAAGCCCCACCCATTTTGTTTCTTCTAATTTCATAATCTATATGATTACTGTCAACAATCTTCTTAGCTAAATTATACATTTCATCTGAATAATTTTTATAAGCACTAAAAACCATTTTTTTACCTTCATCATATTTGATTTTTTCCTTTTTCTCATTATGTGAAGCATATATGTCATATCTTGTCATTTTCTTAATCTTGCATATCTTGGCTTTCAATTTAAAATATTCATGGAACAAAAATCTATTTTTCCTGCAAACATCTATTAAAGCACTAACAGCTTTATCACTTATATCATTAGCTTTATTTCTAACAGATATAGGACTTTGATAATGCCTTAAATTAATTGACTCATTTTTCCAGTCCAAAACAACATTTCTATAAATCTCATTAAGGACATCACTATGCTTGGAATAAATTCTATATAATTCCTGATAAGCGGCTTTCCTAATTTTAGGATCTTTATCTTTAACATAAGTAGTAAGCTGCTGTCTAGTGAGTTCTCTTCTCTTACCTTTGATATTCAAAGTAAAAATAAAATTATTTGTTATTATATCATACAATTTAATTAAAGCATTGCCTCCAGTTGTATCTTTAATATTAATTATTTTTTCTTCAGATTCAGCTAAAGTGTGTGGTTTTAACAATCTAATAAATTTTAAAAAATATTTATATTCATTTGGAACGCCATTAATTATGCGCTGAGCATTAGTATCATCCAAAGATTTAAACCATAAAGAAAAAAACATAATTCTATTACCTACATTGACACTTATCTGTTCAACATTAGATCTAAAACTTTTAGCTTTTTGATCTGCTGTATTTTCAGAAAACCAAAGATAAGAATAATCACATAATCTAGCAATAGTTTCTGAAATATTTTCATTAGTTCTTATTATACTCATAAATTCATTAATATCAATATTTGAATCTAGTTTCTCTCTATAATTCTCAATAAATTTAACATTTTTTTCTAACTCATCCAGTAAATTCTTATATTCTCTAGAATTAACTTCAGGCAAAACGTCTCTTAAATTCCAGCCACTCTTTTTCATGATTAAAGTTCATAGCACCAAATATAAAAGTTTATCTGTAAATTAAAATACATATAAAATTTATAACTATTATAAAGTGGTATTAAAATATGAGCAATAAAACTTTATATAAAGAATTATTTGAAGATATAGAAGAAATGAAATTAACAGGAATTAGTCCAATAAAAATAAATCAAGATAATGTAAGATTAAAATATATAGAAGAAGCCGCATATGAATTCTCACCTTATAGAATTAGAGCTCAAGATATAAAAGACCTAAACAATTTAAAGCCAGGTATGAGAATAAGAGTAGTTGATGACTTACTTATAAGAGCACAATATGTAGCATTAGGTGAAAGCTATAAAATATATAAAAGAACAGAAGAGCCTCATGGTTTTTATCCTGGAAAAGAATGTATAATAAAAGAAATATATAAAGGTGAATCATCAGTAATTATAAAGATAGAAGGAGATCCAAATTATTGGGCTGATGAATGGTTTGAAAGACCAAAGAGAAGATAAAACTTATAAACATCATAAAAACTAAGAATTCTATGACATCAAGCACATTAAGATCACATACTTGCGGGGAATTAAATAAAAAAGATACAAAAAAAGAAATAAAACTATGTGGCTGGGTAAACAGCCGTAGAGACCACGGTGGTATAATATTTATTGATTTAAGAGACAGGTATGGTTTTACTCAAATAGTTCTAGATCCAAAAAAATTAGCAGAAGCAGATAAACTAAGAAGAGAATGGTGTATACAAATTACAGGTCTAGTGAGGGAAAGACCAAAAGGAATGGAAAATAAAAATATAATAACTGGAGAAATAGAAGTAGAAGTAAAAAAATTAAACATTCTAAATGAATCTGAAGTCCCACCATTTGAAATTGATGATAGGATGGAAGCTTCTGAAGAATTAAGATTAAAATATAGATATTTAGACTTAAGAAGACCAGTGATGCAAGAAAGGTTATTAGTAAGACATAAAGCTGCTCAAGTAGTTAGACAATATTTAAGCTCACAGAGTTTTATGGAAATAGAAACACCAATGTTTGTAAAAACAACTCCCGGTGGTGCACGTGTATTTAAAGTCCCAAGTAGAACTCATACAGGCAAGTTTTATTCACTGCCAGAATCACCTCAGATGTACAAGCAAATATTAATGGTTGCTGGATGTGATAGATACTTTCAATTAGCCAGATGTTTAAGAGATGAAGACCTAAGAGTTGATAGGCAACCAGAATTCACTCAAATAGATATAGAAATGAGTTTCATTGACAGAGAAGATATATATAATATAATTGAAGGATTATTAAAAGATATTTTTAAAAAAGTTTTAAATGTAGAAATTAAAATACCTTTTTTAAGATTAAGTTATCAGGATACAATGTCTAGATATGGTTCAGACAAACCTGATTTAAGATTTGAACTAGAATTAAAAGATGTTTCTTCAATAATGAAAAATTCAGAATTTGGTATTTTTAAAAATATTCTAGAAAAGAAAGGAGTCATTTATTGCTTAAATGCAAAAGGTTGTGGTAAATTCTCTAGAACTGAAATTGAAGAACTGATAGAATTAGGAAAAACACACCATCTTCCAGGATTAGCATGGATAAAGGTTGAAGATAAGAAATTAGAAAGTTCTATTGTTAAATACTTACCAGAAAAAGTTCAAAAAGAATTAATTAAAGCTGTTAACGCAAAAGAAAATGACTTATTATTATTCGCAGCAGATGAATTTGAAAAAGCAGTAAATGCTTTAGGACAAGTCAGGCTTCATATAGGTAAAAAATTAAATTTAATGAATCAAAAAGAATACAAATTCTGCTGGGTAACAGATTTTCCATTATTTGAGTGGAATGAAGAAGTAAATAACTGGCAGGCAAAGCATCATATTTTTACAATGCCTTTGGAAGAAGACATGAAATATTTAGAAACAGATCCTAGCGAAGTTAAAGGAAAATTATATGATATAGTTTTAAACGGAGTTGAAATAGGAGGTGGTTCTATAAGAATACACAAAAAAGAAATTCAAGCTAGAACATTACAAGTTACAGGATTAAACTACGAAGAAGCTGAAAAGAAATTTGATTTCTTGCTAAATGCCTTTAAATTTTCAGCACCACCACATGGAGGAATAGCAATAGGTTTTGATAGATTATGTGCTCTATTATGCGGAATTAATGATATAAGAGAAGTAATAGCTTTCCCTAAAAATAAAGCAGCAGAAAATCCAATGGATGGTTCTCCTCAAGACTGGACTCCAGAATTCTTAAAGGAATTAAATTTAAAATTAGATGTAGTTAAGAAAAATTAAGCAGTAGCAGCAGTACTAACCTTACCAACAAGTTCAGTAGATTGAGAAGCACCATATAACCTAGACAATGCATAGCTGACTCTTTCTTCATCTGTACCAACATGCACATCAAAAGCAGCATTCAAGCTTTCCATCTTATAAATACCAGAATCTAGAACTTCTTCTTCTAATGCACTAGCCAACGCAATTGAATACTCTAAACCCAGTTTTTTATTTCTAAAATAGGAAACTGCATCAGCCCATCTATCAATATTTCCGCCTTTACGACCAACATCAACAGCCAACCTAGCAAAATCCCAGCTCTCTGATAAATCACACGTGCCTGTAACAACACCATAGACAGCATTATTAACAATACTTTGATGATCAAAAAGATATTTTGGGTTTTCATTAAAAAATGAAATAGAATAATCAGCATGCTGAGCAATATCATTTGGAGAAGCGCCACTTATTTTCATATCTGCTAATTTTCTTATTATAGCAAAATAAGTAGGCACAAAACTATTTGTTGCATTATGATATCCATTTAATTCAACAGCTCTACAATATATAGAAACAAAAGTACTAACTTCAAGATCCTTTAATCCATAAGCTTTAGCAACAACATTTCCTACTTCTTTAGTACTGATTCTATTACCAATTATGTCAGCTCCAAAACTACAAGCATCTTCTAAAACCATTCCAGAACCTACACCACAATCAACAAACATCTCAAAATCTTCTCTAACAACAGGTTTACATTTATCTTCTAAAATTACACCCGTATTTACATAATCTAAAGCTGAATCTAAATTCCCACCTAGTACAGTTACAGCACGATGCAAACCTCCAATTAGTTCTAAAGAATTAGGTAGTAATTCTCTACTAGAATCATCAGTTTGATCTTCATCTGATAAAGAATTTCTATCATTTGAAGTAAGAGATAAATCCCTATTTAATATATCATTAATATGATATAAATATTCAGCTCTTTCTTTTTCATTAAGAGTACCAAGAGTTTCACTAACAAGAGCTACTAATTTTCTTGTCTTGTCTGGTTCATAAGCATCAACTTCTAAAAGTCTATCTAAATAAGTATCAACTAATCTATCACCATTATTTGTCAAAACTCCTCCTTCTTCATCAAAATTTTCAACAACAAAATCTAAATTACCAAGACCTTGGGCCAAACGCAAATTTGCTCTAGGATTTCTAAAACAAAGAAAATTACCTGAATACCTAGAGCCTTCTGCTCCAATAGGTACTAAGCCTATTGTATCATTTTCAAGCCTATAAACAGATTCAATATTCATATTTTCACCTTATTTATTGCAAACTTCCATTATTTATAAGTCTTTCTATTATTTATCACTAGTAAGTAATAAAAATAGTTAACTATATAAATAAGTAAGACCTAGTAAAAATAGGTAAAAATGTATAATAAAAACAGAGAAACAGGTTTTATAAGTGCAATTAATTATGTAGTGCCGACTTTAATTATTGCAGGATTAACTTACTTAAGTTTAGGTAGTTTAAATAAAGTATCAAAAGCAATAGAAGGAAAAAGCCCAAATATTGAATGTATGAGAAGCTACGCAGGTTATAGTACAGATATAAAATCATTAGAAAGATTATGCGCTAAAAAGTAATTAAATATTATTATACGCAATTTTTGAGTCAACACTAGAAGTAATTATTCCAACTTCCAATCTTGTATTAAAGGTCTTACTGAATCTAGATGTTCTGGGTTGATTCCAATCCTATAATTATAACTGTTCCCAAATAAAGAAGCTTTTTTCCCATCGACATCTATTCTTGCTTTTCCAGCACCAACAAGCTTATACCATTCCGCTTCTTGTGCAGGGATTTGATAAGTTCCTGTAGAATCAGAAAAATCAATTTTTGGGTAATTTCTTCTTAATTTACTTGCAAGAGACATAATTATAACTGAATGGGTTTCATAGCCACCTTCTGCAAATAGTAAGTGTGGAGTCCCATCCATGATTAATTGAACCACTTTATATTCTCCTGATTTTGCTGGCCAATTTGCGATTGGAAGTTTTTCATCTAAACCCATTTTAACCACTTGATACTGCTAAAGAATAAAGAATATCTTTATAAATTGATGTGTGTAGAATCAAAAACTTTGCTTTGCAACCACATTGCATTCTCCTTTCAGTCGGGGCGTATAACAGTAATTAGCAGTATAA
>JACPCE010000013.1 GCA_016179945.1 Candidatus Woesearchaeota archaeon
ACTATAATTAGGAAAAACAATATTATTGATCCATAAAAAGTAATCCTAGATAAAGTACTTCCTCCATTGAATACAGAGTTAGGAGAATACCTAGAAAATACATAAATAAATATAAAAAGGCCAAATAAAAAGGTCAATTTATTTCTAATTTTCAAAGATTTTGTAGAGTCATAAAATAATGCAACTATTCCAAGTAACATAAATAAGAAATACAACAAGCTAAATTGCCCAATCCAGTCAACTACATATGGGGTTCTATTCTCAGCAACAGTCAATGCCCACCTGGAACTTGTGTAAAAATGAAATACATAAGATATAACCTGATTGAATTTATCAATAAAAAAGTTAGGACCAAACAAAATCAAAAATAATGCAGAGCCAAATATAAAAGTCAACAAAACACTTGTAACTCCTCTTGGAATTTTATCTTTTATATAGCCATTAACATTAAATAAGTTCCTTTTAATAATAAAAAAATGACACAATGCAACACCGAAAGCAAGATAGGCAGGCATAGTGCTTAGTGTATTAAGATGTCCTAATATTCCAGCCTTAAGGTTAATAACTTGAATAAATATAGAAAAAACAGCTAACCAAGAAAAATAAGTATAAAAATGTGGATCCTCAAGTTTATTAAATAAAATTTCAAGCAAAGTAGCAACACCAATAACCAATAGAACAAACTGTGCTGCACCTCCAGAATACATACTTAAGAACGTTGTAAATCCAGCAATAGCCCCAAATAAAATATTATTCCTAAGCTTCTTTGATTGCAAAGCAACCGTATAAAAATAAAAAGCCATCACCATAAACATCATAACTAAAATATCATGATCAGAACTACCACCTAGACTTCTAAACAAAAAAGAAGGAAGTAGATTAATAAACAAACAGCAAAGCAAAGCAACTTTATAATTAAATACTCTTCTTACAAACAAGAACAAGTATAAAGTCATTATAATTGTAGCAAGAACAGGATAAAGTATATCAACATATTGAACAGTAATATTTGGTATAAATAAATTAAATAGCCTGTAAGTATAAGCAACAAAATAAGAAGTAAATATTCCCATATCTTTAATAAATACACCAACAGGATAATTCCTCATCTTATCAATATTATAAAGAACATCATTTTCAGCAATATGCTCAGCATATCTCAAGAAAACTGTAGAATCAAGTTCTATAGAAATATACTTCCCTGTAGTAGAATCTATTAACTTATCGAAAGGTTGTACTCTTATAAAAGCACCCAATGCTATTATTAAAAATAAAACTAAATAAATTAAGACATTTTTATTATTAGTAATAAATTTCAGTACTTTTTCCTTTCTAATTTTTAGTTCTTCATCCATTTTTATTTAAAAAACACAGGTGTTACAAAAACCTCAACAAGTGCTCCAAATACAATCAAAATTATTGCTATTGCTATTAAAATTGTTGTATCTTTTATCACACGTTTGAGCCTCATAATTCTAACGCTATCATTAATTAATGCAACAGACATAATCCCTCCAGCTAAACCAGCTATAAAATAAGCTGCAATTTCAAAAACTCCGTGAAGCATGTATCTAAGAATGCCAGCAACAAATAAATTAAAATGAATAGCAACACTATTGAAACCTAATAAACTTGCATATTCAGCAATGCCATTCCTAACATAAGTTCCTATAGCAGCGCTAATTACAGATGCATTCCAAGCCAATATAAATATCGCTCCTGCACCAAAAAATACAGCAAACAATAAGCAGAAAAACAAAACCTTAAGATTATTAGTCAATATAGAAAAAAAAGCTTGGGAAACAAAAGCTCCTCCACTAACTGGATTGTTTATACTTTCTATGGTTGATAATTGCAAACTAAAAACCTTCTGAACCATAGCATTGGAAGAAAAAACATAAAATAAAGAAAAGCCAACAATCAAACCAAGAAACAAATACATAAAAAATCTTACTACTCTTCCATGTTCACGCAACAGCCAAACTTCCTTATTAGAAACAAATTCTTCAGCTTCTTCCTGTACTAAAGTAACATACGTTAAAGGAATAGTCATAATAACAACAAGAAAAACCACAACCATACTGGATTCTGTAGGAAAAATCCATAAGCCAAAAGCTATTGCTAGTAAAGCAAAAACCACCCCAAAAAAGAAAAGTTTTGTTGGGTGTCTTTTTGCATATGTTGGACCAATTAAATCCTCAAAAACCATAGCATAACGACTCGTCTAAGATTTAAATAATTTTCCATAATAAATACTACATCAAAGATGAATTCACAAAATTTATTAATTAAATCAGGAAAACAATAGAAAAAATATGAAAATAAAAGAACTATACAATAAAAAAATAATATTTATTTTAATTCTGATAATATTTGCATTAATAACGTTACTAACAAGATATTATGGTGCTGCAGATATAGGGGACTATGCTGACACTGCAAAATTCTTTGCTGGTGATTACAATGGAAAAATAAGAAGTTCTAATTCACACATTTTAGGTTTTATACATTATCCGCTAGTAAAACTAACAGAAAGTTATATTGGCTTTAAAATAACAAGTATTGTTTTACTAATTTTCATTATGTTTTCAGTATACAAAATAAGTAATTACAATAAAAAAGCATTATGGTTATTATTAATTTCACCTGTGGTTTGGTATATGGGACCATGGATAAATCCAATACAAATAGGTTCATTAATATTATTGTGGTCTTATTATTTTGCAAACAAATACGACAAAGAAGGCAAAATAAAATATTTAACATATTTTGGTCTTCTTATTGGTCTTGGGTGGTCTGTTTGGGATGGAATATTTTTCTTTGGTGGTTTTCTTGCAATAATATATATGTATAACAAAAAATCCTATGAATTACTTTATTTTGCAATACTAATATTGGTGGGGTTAATTCCGAGACTTGCCCTTGATTTCTATTTGTTTAATTTCCCATTTTTTGGCATGATAAAAAATATGACTGGAATTATATTAAGTACTTGGGGTGGTATTCACAACAGGGGATGGGCTCATGCGTATCCAAGCATTACAACATTTATTTCAATACTAATTGCTATTCCTATAGGATATTGGACACTATATAAAAAAGAAAGAATTGCAAAATACAAAAAAGAAATTGTATTCCTAAGTTTGTGTTTACTAATTGTGTTAATGAATCAGCAGATAAGATATATTATGGCATTTGCTCCAATAGTAATTCTGTTACTAACTAAGGAATTAAATAAAAAAGAAATAAAAATTCACTTCATAATTTCGATAATAGTAATATTACTTTTTATTACACCTTACATAATACAGACAAAGTACTCGATAAAAAATAAATTGCATGGAGCAGACTTTACAGACGTATTAGAAAACCCATTTGAATTAAAATTAAGTAAGACTTTTGTACAAGATCTAATAGTTCAGGACATAAAAGAGATAGCAAAAGAATATCCTAATGAAGTCTTTGTAGTTGGTAATGCAGAAGATGACTACCAAGCACTGGCAAGACTCTATTGGGGGAAAGATGTAAATGAGTTTGTAAGTATACAAGACTATAATTTATTTATGGAGAACAAAAATACAATATTTGAAATAAAATTCATGCCCACTCCAAACATAAATTATAGAAGACAAATATGGATAGCAGGCGGAATGAACAAAAATGAAAATGATAATACAGATTACAAAAATATAAAATTAGGAATAGGTCTTGAAAATCCAGTTAATATAGAAGGATTTAAATTTGTAAAGAAATATAATATATTATACTTTTCAAAAAAGTTGGAAACCAATAGTTTATAAGTAAAAAAGTAATTATATAAATATGATAATAATAGGCTGTTCTAAATCAAAAAAACTAGCAAAGACAATAGCTAAAAGTTTACATTCTCCTTATTCTGAACTAACAGTCAGAAATTTTCCAGATGGAGAACTATATATTAAATTTGAAGTAGAAATAAAAGATAAAGATATTGTTCTGGTTCAAACTTTTAATCCTGCAAATGAAGCAATAATTGAAGTAATATTGGCTGGTTACACTGCAAAAGAACTTGGAGCAAAAAAAATAACATTGGTAATTCCTTATCTTGCATACATCAGGCAGGACAAAAGATTTAATCCTGGAGAAGCAGTATCAAGCAAAATAATAGGTAATTTATTAAGTATCTTTGATAAAGTAATCACAATAGATCCGCATTTACACAGATTTAAATCTCTTAAAGAAGTTTTTCATACACAAACAACTAAATTAACATCAAATAAATTAATAGAAAATTTTATTTCTAAAAACTTCAAAAAACCAATAATAATAGGTCCAGATGAAGAAAGTTATCAATGGGCAAAAGAAATAGCAATAGCTGTAAAAACTGATGCTGCAATATTAAAGAAAAAAAGGTTGTCTCCTAGAAATGTCAAAATAACAGTAAAATCACCTGTAGAAATAAAAGGAAAAGACGTTATTATTATAGATGATATAATATCTACGGGAAAAACAATTCTTGAAACTATTAAAATATTAAAAAACCAAAAACCAAAAAATATTTACATTATTGGAATACACGGCATATTTGCAGACAAAAACACTTATAATAAGATTAAAAAACTAACAAAATCAATAATTACAACAAATACTATAGAAAATATACATTCAAAAATAGATGTATCAGCTTTAATTAGTAATACACTAAGATAAAAACCAAAATTATTTAAATGAAAAAATTACTATAATATTATGCAATCTAAAGGTACAGAAGTATTGGACAAAATAAAAGAACTAAGAAATATTAGCAGTGATACAGAACAGAAATTAGAAAAAGATGGTTTAAGTATAACAAGCATTCCTAAAGAACAATTATTCAATCATAATATAAAAAATATAATAGCAGCAATTGAAGCACTTCTAAGAAACGAACCATCTGAGAGACCAATACTAAGGCTGGAAAAAGAAATTCCTGATTTATACAACAATTTAAACAAGTTAAAGGAAACTCCAGCTGGAAGATTAAATTCTGAAAAGTTGGATAAGATAAAAGATTCAATAGTATTTATAGAAAAAATTTATAGAAGATTATAAATAAAGAATTACAATAATGATTATAAAGGCTATTTAAAATAAATTCTTATGATTATAAAATTACTTGCATTTGCTGATACATTGTCAATTTTAGCTTTAATTGGATCAAGTTTATTACCACAAAAAATAGTTTTATTAATGGCAATTTATCTAATAATAAAAGGTTTAGCTTTTATTTTAATTGGTGGTTTATTTCCAAATTTCCTTGATATGTTGTCCGGATTTTACTTAATAATTGTATTATTTGGAATTTCTCATTGGATAATAACTATAGCTGTTATTATTTTTCTAGGGCAAAAAGCATTTTTTAGTTTGATTTAATTTAAGGCAAATAATAGGCTAACAAACTTATAAAGTTTAACAAGAAATGTAATTGTCTAAAAATATCAACAAATGTACCAAAAAAAATGGACATTGACATTAAATTATTTATCAACCAACTCAGCTTTCTTAATTTCTAAAGTTCCAGAATATTTAGAAGACATTTTCTTTTCAGCTTCCAAAATCTTCAACTTCTTATTAAAAATTGGACAATCTAAAACAAGTGATTCAAACTCCCCGCCTTCACCAGCAACATTCATTCCATTTTTTCCATTCAATTCAATTAATTTAGAAATCAATTTAGTATCTAATTTCCTGCCCAAGAAAGATTCATCTAAACCATCAGCAGCAACATGTACTAAAATAACTTCAAATCCGGCTGAAACAATTTCATTTAATAAAAGTAATTGATCCTTATGCCATAAAGGTGTAAAAACTTTTAATCCCAGTCTTGTAGCAATATTTTGTACCCTCTCACGTTGATAATTAGAAAATAAAGCCCCAACAATTATGCCTTCAATAGAATATTTTTTCTTAGCCTGAATTAAAGCTAATTCTAAATCCTTAATTTCTTCTTCTTTTTCACCAGAACTTTCCTGCATAATTAATGGAATTCCTAAAGCTTCAGCTTGTAATTCTGCTAAACCAACATTCGGAGTATGGTACATATAAGAATCCTTATTTTCACTTTTCATAGTAATCAAACATTTAATATCATAATTTTGTCTTCTCATAATATACATGGCATAACAACTGTCCTTCCCAGAACTAAACAAAACACCAAGTTTCACATTTCCTTCATCAAAAAACTGTCTTAAATATTCAGATTTAGTATTAATTTTATTTTTATTAGAAAGTTTATCTATTGCTTTTAAAAAATTACTTCCATACTGGGCAGCAATTTTCTTCCTAAATGCAAACTCATCGCTAAGTCCTAAATCACGAGCCACTTGCCGCAATATAACTTTATTCCCGTTTTCATTAATTTTATATTTTCCATCTATAGATAAAGAAAATTTAATTAGATCTAAATCTAAAAATGGAACTCTTAATTCAATATTATTATACATAGTAATAACATCATCTCTATACAAATCTCTTTCATAAATATTTAACAATCCATAATAACACTCTTTATTTAAATCTGCACTTCTCAAATGCCTCTCATAGCCGGCAAATAATTCCTCACTGCCTAAACCGGAAAATATAACTTTAACACCATCTTCCCTAGCTTTTAAAGAAGCAAAATAAAAAGGTAAAGCAACAGAAACTTTAGTAACATTGTTTGATTCTATAAGTTTGCATATCAAAGGTAAGGAATTTTCAACTTCATCAATACTAACTTCAGCTATTTTTAAATCTAAATTTAAAACTTCAGCTATTCTTTTAGCATAATCTAAATCCTTCACGTCTCCAAATCCTGAAGCATAGCAAAAATAACAAGTAAAGTCTACTTCTAACTTTTTTAAAATTAAAGCTATAACTGCAGAATCAATTCCTCCAGAAAATAACAAACCAAATTTAACATCTGGAACTCTTCTAGCAACAGCATTAGTTAAATATCCAACAAGTTCTGTCTTTAACTTATTATACTCTAAATGTTTAATTTCTTCTAAAACATTAAAACCACGATTAATAAATTTATATTCCTTAGTTTTCATATCATATATTAATAATTCTCTAGGATTCAATTCAAATATATCACTATAACCTAATTTTCTCAGAACTTTTCTCTCAGAAGCAAAAGCAAATCCATTTTCAAGAGAATACCAAATAGGCTTAACACCTATTAAATCTCTAAACAAATGAACATTATTATTTCTAATATAAACTCCTGCATAATCTCCATCAATTAAATTCAAGGTTTCTTCAACTCCCAAATTTTCAAGCAGTAAAAAAAATAATTCAGCATCATTTCTTGCTTCCATGCTATATTTATCGTAAAGTTCTCTCCAGTTATAAATCTCGCAATTTACAGCAAAAATACCCTTGCCAAAAAAAGGCTGTTTAATTTTACTAACAACCGCATGTAAACAATGCCCTAAAACAAGATTATTGGTTTCTAAATACTCAAAATTTAATGAATCAGAAAAATAAACTTTCTCTCCATCAAATATACCATAACCATCTTTACCTCTATAATTAATTAATTTTATACCACTAATAACTAAATCAAAATTATTACAAGATCCATAAATTCCAACTATTCCGCACATAAACTAAACAAATCAAAAAAGTTTATAAACCATACACTCATAATTAAATTATGATTAAAAAAGAAGTAAAGAAGTACTTAGTTGTTGCTTTAATTCTATTAATGTCATTTATAAGTTATCTTATAGTGAAACCGTTTATAGGTGCTTTATTAACAAGTTTTGTATTAGCATATTTATTTTATCCATTACATAAAAAGATAACATTAATGACTAAAAATGAAATCATAAGTGCTGCTTTAACAACAATACTAATAATATTAATAATGTTACTCCCAATGGTCTATATAGCAAATTCACTAGTAAAAGAATCTTTAAATTTTTACAAAGAAGGAATTATAGATGAAACAAAAACAAAACTGTCAAGCTATCTGCAGAAAGATGAAACAATTTCACAAATAGTAGGATCTTCACTGGACAAATTAGCTACATATACAAAGCAGCAAGCAACAAACTTTATAGCAAAAGTACCATCAAGAATATTTGATCTATTAATCACAATTTATACAACGTTCGCCTTTTTGTTAGTTGGTAAAGATTTTCTACATAAAGCTAAAAACCTTCTGCCTGTAAAAAAGAAAGATGAACTGGTTAAACATCTTGGAGAAACAACAAGCGCAATAGTATATGGTTTATTTTTAACAGCAATTATAGAATTTATAATAGCATTAATAGCTTTCAAATTAATTGGAACAAAAATAGGAATCATATTGGCATTAACAATTGGTTTTCTAGTTTTCATACCATTCATTGGATCATCTGTTATAATAATTCCATACATAATTATAGAACTTCTAAGGAATAATGTAAAAAACATAATAATATTAATAATATTGGGTGCAATTCTTTTCTTAGTAGAGACGTTTATAAAAACAAATATCATTGGAAGTAGATCTAAATTGCACCCAGTAATTGTTTTAATAGGAACAATAGGTGGAATAAAATTGCTTGGGTTTGTTGGGTTAATAGTTGGTCCATTACTTTTGTCATCAATAATAATTATAGTAAAAGAATATTATCCAGAAATAGAAAATGAAATTCAAAGCTAAAATATTAAATATAGCAACAAAAGGACCCCTAATAGCAATACTTAATAAAATAGATGTACAAACATTAAGTCTGATAGCCCTTGATAGAATAAGAATAAAGAAAAAAGACAAGAGCAAAGTTGTTGCAATAGATATTGCTTATGGAAAAAAAGAAGTAATGCCTGGAGAAATAGGTTTATTCCTAGATATAGCAGATGAGTTAGGAATAAAAGAACGTGATGAAATTGAAATATTCTTAGAAGCTAAGCCAGAATCTTTACAATATATAAAGAAAAAACTGGATAAAAAAGAATTAAATAAATATGAAATTGATAAAATAATAAAAGACCTTCTAGCAAACAAACTGACAGAAGTCGAAGTTACTTACTTTACTGCTGCCTGTTACATAAACAAAATGACACTGGAGGAATCTGCCTATCTAGCAGAAGCTATTGTAAATAATGGTGGAAAATTAAAATTTAATAAAAAAATAATAGTTGGAAAGCATTGCATCGGTGGTTTAAGTGGAAATCGTACAACTCCAATAGTTGTCTCAATTGTAGCAGCTGCCGGAATAACAATACCAAAAACTTCTACAAGATCAATAACATCACCTGCTGGAACTGCAGATTGTTTTGAAGTACTTGCTCCAGTTTCTCATTCAAAGGAAAAAATAATAGATATAGTTAAAAAAACAAATGGTTGTATGGTTTGGGGCGGAACATTAGACCTAGCATCTGCAGATGACAAACTAATCCAACTGGAAAAACCATTAAGCCTGGATCCTGAAGGATTTTTACTGGCAAGTATATTAGCAAAAAAATCAGCAGAAGACTGCACTCATGTCTTGATAGATATTCCAATAGGACCAGAAGCAAAGATAAAAGAAAAAAAAGAAGCAAAAAATTTATCTGAAAAATTCATTAAATTAGGGAAAAAATTAAACATAAAAATAAAAACAATAATAACAGACGGTTCACAGCCTATAGGCAATGGAATTGGTCCTGCTCTAGAAGCTAAAGATGTGCTATTAATAATAAAAAACAAAAACTGTCCTAAAGATTTAAAGAAAAAATCACTTTATATGGCAGGTATAATATTTGAAATGGTTGGATATAAAAATGGGAATAAAAAGGCCTTAGAAATACTTGAATCTGGGAAAGCATATAAAAAATTACAAGAGATAATAAAAGAACAAGGAGGAAATCCAAACATTCAGCCTGAAGATATAAAAATAGGTGAATACAAATATACATTTAAATCACATAAAAATGGAAAAATAAAACACATAAGTAATGCTTTAGTAACAAGAATAGCAAAAAGTGCAGGCGCTCCAAATGATAAAGGAGCTGGCGTTTACCTTCATAAAAAGGTTGGAGATAAAGTAAATACGAACGAACAATTATTTACAATATATGCAGAAAGCAAAGATAAACTAACATTTTCCATGAAAGAAAATTTAAATGAAGTTATGAAAATTGATTAATATAATATCCTATAAAATACATCAAATATATTCTCATCACTACTAACAATATGAAAATCAGCTTTTATTCTAACGCACTCATCTTTTATTTTTCCCCTGTGTAATTCTAGCTCCTGAAAATATTTTTTTCTTAAATAAGGATCTATAAAAGTATGCATCCTAGAATCAGATTCCAAATCCACTAAATCAAAATCTCCCTCTATATCAAGCTTCGTTTCTAAAGGATCCATAACCTGAACTAAAACAATTTTATTCTTCTTGTATTTGTGTAAAATATTCCTAATTTGTCCTGTATCATAGAAAAAATCAGAAATAATAACAACTAAAGCCCTGGAATTAATTAATTCTTTATATTTAATCAATGAATTTTCAAAACTACTTACACCAACTGCTTTTTTATTATTTAAATAATTAAGCATAGATGCTATCTGTCCTACACCTTTTTTAGGTTTAAAAAACTCTAGTTTATCATCAAAAGTAGTCAGTACAAATCTTTCATTATTCCTAAGAGCAATATGCGCAAATCCCAAACCAATCATGGAAGCATACTCATATTTCTTTATCCTTGCTCCAAAATCCATACTGCCGCTAAAATCCATTATAATATGGACTGTTAGGTTTCTATCTTCTTCATATCTTTTAACAAAAAGCTTGTCTGTTCTTGCAAAAGCCTTCCAGTCTATGCTTCTAAAGTCATCACCATAAGAATAATTAGAATAATCTCTAAAAATCAAGCCTGTACCAGCAAACTCAGATCTCCTCTCACCTACAAAACTAGAAGTAATCTTCTTCTTAATAACTAATTCAAACTTGTCAAGTTGTTTGAGAAAATCAGTTCTTATCATTTCTTCAACAAGGATTTTATCACATCGTCTTCACTCATATTTTGTCTTTCAGCTTCAAAACTTAATATTATTCTGTGTCTTAAAATAGGATAAGCCATAGCCTGAATATCATCCTTGCTTACATATTTCCTGCCTTGCATTAAAGCTCTAGCTTTAGAAGCCATAATTAAAGCGATGCTGGCTCTTGGACTGGCTCCATACTCAATTAAATCCTTCTTGTTTCTGGTAGAAGTAACAAGTTCAACAGCATACTTTTTTATATCATTAGCAACTGGAACTTGCTTTACAAGTTTCTGCAAATTTATTATTTCATTTGCATTAAATAATTTCCTCACTTTTATATCTTCAAAATTCATTTCTGTAAACCTGTCAACAATTTTCAATTCCTCATCCAGTTTAGGATAAGTAATATTTATCTTAAATAAAAATCTATCAACCTGAGCTTCTGACATTTTAAATATGCCTTCCTGCTCAATAGGATTTCCTGTAGCTAGAACAAAAAAAGGTTCTTCTAATTTATAAGTAGAACTGCCTGTAGTTACTTGCTTCTCCTGCATTGCTTCTAGAATTGCAGAATGAGTTTTGGCAGTCGCTCTATTAACTTCATCAACTAGTACAACATTAGCGAAAATTGGACCGGGTTGAAATTTAAATTCTCTTTTTCCCTTGCTATCGTCAATAACATATGTCCCGGTTATGTCGCTCGGCAGTAAATCTGGAGTTCCTTGTATTCTGCTAAAGCTTAAATCCATAATGTTAGCTAATGTTTTAACAAGTGTAGTCTTAGCTAAACCTGGATAACCTTCAACAAAAGCATGACCATTGCAAAGTAAAGCTATTATTGCCTGCTCAACTACATCCTGCTGGCCTATTATAACTTTATCAATTTCAGAAATAGCAAGTTTAAATTTCCTTTGTAGTTCTTCCATATTCACCATCTTTCTCACCTACTTATTTGTTGAAAATAATTTTTTACAACCTTCTGATTTTCCTTGGCTATCCTATCATTATACGCCACATCATAACTTGTATATATCTCTTTTGGAAATACAGGTGGATTAAATTCCTGTTCTTTAACTTGCCTTATATTATTTATATCTGCATCGCTTTCTAATGGATTTATAACAAGTTTTAATTGTTTGGTTCCTAATTTAGCAATTGATTTTTCCCCTAGTATATCGCTTAAATTTCCTTCCAGATAAGTAAGATTTAAATCAGCCACCTCTTGTCCAGCCAATCTAACAGACTGACCACGAATTATAGGTAAATCAGAAAAGTTAAAATCAAAGCTAACATTAAGAAATGATGCAATTATAACAAGAATAGAAATAATAGTAAGAAATAATATTCTTATGGCAACCCCTGTGTAGTCTATAAAATAATCTGCTTTAACTCTGGTCATACTTCTAACAACATCTTCTTTCAAGGAATCAAGTATTGGATTGCTTCTATCTAAATTATCTGCAACAGTCCTTAATCTCTCATTTAATTCTGGAACTTTTTCCTCTGCAACAATATACTTATTCTTGTAAAAAATAAAGATTAAATTAAAGACAAAAAATACCAAAGAAGGAATAAAAGCAAAATATATGCTAAAATGAAAAATAGTTGCTAATAAAAAAATCAGGACAAAAATTATCAATGTATTAAGTATGCCCTTGCCTAAATCTAACACAGTAATATTTGTTTCAAGTTCTTCCAATGCTTCCTTAACAATTTGTGCTGCCACTTTCAAAACAATCTATTCTTTTTTCTAATTTAGATATTTTCCTCTCCAATTTTTCTATATCACTCTCTAAAATAATAATTTTATTATTCAGACTAGTTATCTTTTTATCTTTCTCAGCTATAACCCCGTTAAGCTTATTTACTTCATCCTGTAAGGAATCCCTATCAGCCTTTAACTTAGTATATTGTTCTCTCAAATCTGTTTCTCTTAAATTCTTTAATTCTAAATCAGATAAAGTTTTGTTTAATTGCGTCTGTGCTCCAGTTAAATTAGCAAAAGTAGTATTAAGCTCATGCACTTTCTCCTTGTATTTAACATTTATATCCTCAAAATTTCTCTGAAAAACTACTAGTAAAGAAACCATTGCAACAACTACTAAAACTATAAGTACAAAAATTTTAACATTTAAAGTATCTCTTATTAAACCCATGAACACGTCACCTCATATAACTTTATGAGTTATTAGCCTCCTTACGCAAACTTCAATTAAATAGAGTAACAAAGCACTTAATAAAAATATCCATGAGTAGCTTTTATTTGTTAAAACCTCTCTTCTAGACCTTTGTTTTATAAACTCAACAATACCGTCTATATTATCTGGATCAAAAAACATTCCACCAGTAGATGCAATAAGATTATTTAGTTTGGAATTCATACCCATATTAGAATATTCGTCTTTATAATTTACAGCAAATACTGCATCTAATATCTTACTAAAACCAACATTATCTACAGTAATAGTTCCACGATAAATATTCTCATCAATTTTATACAAAGCTATTTGGTCAGAACTAGGCTGAACATCAGACTTAACTAAGACTTCTATTGGTTTGTCTAAAATTCCATCTTTAATATCAATAAACCTGGAATTTTTCCTTTCAGGATCTCCTATAACCCAATTAGTAATGCGTGTTAACATAAGAGAATTGTCTCTGTCTAAAATTTCAAAGCCATAAACCTTGTAATCTGTAGCCAAAGAAGCAACTCTGCCCAAACCATATCTCCAAACAGTTACTATAGGATCACCAATATCATTTGTTACAAGCATTTTTGCCGTAGTTTTTGGAACAACTTGGTTAAATCCATAGATACTGGCCGTCAATTTCAATCCTTTTGTAATAAAATGATTTTTATCAATAACAACTAATGGAAATACTCTTTTTCCCTCACTTATCTCAGTATCACCAAATACTAATTTTATCTGCTGTGTTGTATCAGGCTCAAAATAAATCCCATTCCCATTGTCAGCTACATTTTGCATAAACTCCTTGTCTGTATCTCCTCCAACACCAACAGTATAAATATTTATTCCTTGACTAGCTGCATATTTAACTGATTCAATTGTAGTATCCTTTCCCTGTGTATTTCCATCAGATAAAATTATAATATTCTTGCTTCCTCCAACATTCTGCAGCATAGTAATAGCTGCCTTTAAACCTTCAAACATGTTTGTACCGCCACCAAATTTCAGCCTGCCAATGCTGTCTTCTAAATAAGGCTGGTCAATTAAAGGCATTAAATCAGCCAATTTATAAGCAAACCCAGTAAAAGCAACAACACCGACACGATGTACCAAACTGATGTTTCTTAACATGTTTATAGCTAAAGCCTTTTCAACATCAACCTTCTTATAGTCACCAAAACCTATACCTGTGCTTCCTGAAATATCTATAAGCAAAATTACATTTACATCTCCTCTCTTTTTTCCTGCCTTTGCAACAAATACAGGCAATAATTCCTCAAACTTAGATCCATTATAAGCTCCAGAATCATAAGAATTTCCTCCACCTACAACAAACATTCCATTGCCATCAGAAATAAAATTAGATAATTTATCATAATAATTATTAAGTACATTAGCCTCAGCATTATCAATTATAACACCAGTATAAGGTTTTAAATCTGCATTTAAATCATTAAATTTATCTATATTATATAAAGGCCTAAATAATGTTAAAAGTTCATCATTCTGGCTTAATAAAATAACTCTTGGCTTTGGCACAACCTTGACTGTCTTATAAAATATATCATTATATTTAAAATAATCATCAACTATTAAACGAGCAGTTATTTTATGATAACCTTCACTAAAAGATTTTTTAAAAGTAATTTCAGTATTGTCAACAACCTTATCTAAGACAGCAACACCATCAACATCAACAACTAAATGAGGCTTTCTATTTTCAGTTTGGTGAACATCTACAGTAAATGTATTTTCAACGTCAGCAGTAGTTTTTTCACTGCCATAAACAACAACAGAAGCATCATATTTATCAGGAAATATTCTTAAAGCACTAATGCTTACATTTAAGGTATTTGCTTGAATTGCAGCATCACCTAATTCAACACCAGCATTGTTATTGCCGTCTGTAACTAACAGCAAATTATTATTTTTCTTCATATTGCTTATTATTCCATCGCCAAGTCTTGACTCTTCGCCGTCAGAAATATAGCTCAATTCAACAGGTAATTTTTTTTCAAGCTGCAACTTCAAATTATCAACTATACTTAAATCAAACAAATTCATAGAAGTTGAATTATCAACTAGAATCTTAACTTTTGGATCTCCTGGAACAACCTTAGTTTTAATTAAAAATGGAGATGCTAAAGCAACCAATAATAAACAAATTATAATAAACCTGGTTATAAATACAAATATCTTAAGATTTTTTCTCTTTCTTTCATATTGCTCTCCAAGATAAACATTAACAAAAGTTTTCCTGAAAAGATAAATAAAAATTACAATTAATGGTATTATTAAAAATAAAACATATGACCTTTCAAAATATCTGGATAAAAAACCAATTAAATTAATCATATTTCACCTCTAAATCTTATATAAAATAACTCAAATAAAATAAGCATTAAAGCTAATACTGAGGCATGCAAAGTAAGATCATAATCAATATCACTTTTAACATTAATAAGTTTATCCTTTACAAAAAAAGGATCGCTGGAATGATCTACAAAATTAATATCTGATTCAATGTCATTTAATAAATTTACAGCAATATTTTTTTCTCCAAATTTATAAATTCCTTGCTTATCCAAAACCCTTGTCTCATTTCCCAAGTCAAATATAGTGCCTGTTCTTAAATTAATTTCATTCAAGTCTCCTCTTCCAGCTAAAAAACTAATTAAACTATTCCAAAATATAGGATAACCAGGGGTTAATTTAAAATCATTCTCTTCATCCATAATGCCATAATAAATAACATTTCCCTTTCCCAGTTTAAATAAAGAAATTACACTAGTATCATTAACAGAAGCAATGCTAATACTATCATCTTCTATAGAATAAATTCTCTTTAAACTTCCAAAATCAATATCTTTTGTAAATTTATTGATTTGTTGCACATAAACTAAACCTCCTTCAATTATATTATTAAACTTAACAGGTAATAATTCCTCAAAATCTATTTTATTGGAATCATGCTGAACTACAATTACAGCTGCCTTGCCATTATCATGAATTTTCCTCATCATACCACCAAAAGTATCAACTACAATTTTATTTCTGTCAATATTATCAATAATATAAATATCAAAGTCTTCATTTGGAATTATAGGAGGCTCAGCTACAGTAAGAACAACATCATCAACAGAACTCAAAGCAGCCTTAATAAATTTAGATGGGTTATTTGTAACTAATAAAATATTTATTTTATCAGAATAGGGTTTTGTAATTAAAACTTTATTATCTAAATTAAAATCATCAGAATCCAAAATTTCAATATTTGTTAAATTATCAGCCAAGGTAAATACAAAAGGTTCAACATTGCCTGGGCCTAAAGACAATTTATTCATATCTTTATTAATTTTAAGAGAAACAACCTTACTAAAATTATTATAATTTTTCAGATAAATATTAACGTCTTCTGCTTTTATTACCATATTAATTATTCCAACATTATTTCTAATGCTGTTTTTAGTATCTACAAAATCAACATGAATTCCTCTACTTTCCAAGACATTTTTAGCAACATCAGCATCCACACCTTTGCTTTCTATAAAATCACTTAAAACAACGACTCTTCCTTTTTGGTTGTTTAAAAGATCTCCTGCTAAAGAAATTGCTGACGCTGCATCACTAAGATCATCTGTAGATCCTATGCCATTAATGTAATTAATTAATTTTGATTTACTTACATCTTGAAGTGCAAGAATGGGATGGGATTTTAAAAGTATTAAAGAATTTTTAGAAGTTGCCAATTGCCTTATTTTTTCCTTGGCAATATCCAGTCTTGTTATATTTCCTTCCTCAATAACTTGGGAGCTGGCACTAACATCCAATATAAAGACAATATTTCCTGAAACAGCATCCCTATTCAAAGTTAAAACTGGTTGTGCAATGCTAAAAGCAAGAAGCAATAAAACCAGCAATTGGATAAAAAACAAAAGGTCATTCTGAAAATACCTAAATAAAGATTGTATTTTGCTTACATTAGTGTGCTTGATAAAAAACATCAAAGAAGGCACTTTAATTTTAGTAGGTTTTGGCCTTATTAAATAAACTATAATTAAAGGCACTATAGTAGAAAAAGTATACAATCCCAAAATATTTCCAAACTTAAAGACCATAAAATTATCACGCTCCTTTGTTATATAAACTTTATTTTCAAACTTTATTTTCAAATAACGCCGCGAGCAGGATTTGAACCTGCAAGTCCTTCCGGACACCGGTTTACTTTTAATAATTCCATTCAAACTTCTCGAAAAGTTTGTTCAAGACCGGCGCACTGCCGAGTTATGCGATCGCGGCATGTTTAAAAATAAAGAAATATAAATTACTTAAAAATCTACCGATGTAATAAACAAGTATATTTGTACGTCATTTTTAATCATATAAATTTACTCATCTAAAATAATAACATCAAAACACACCTATTAAATAATAAGCAAATTTCTCAGCAGCCCTAACTAAGCCATTGCCACCCCTGCCTTGAATTATTATACAATCGTTCTCAGAATAAACCCTTGTCTCATCTCCAACCCTAAGATAAATAACTGCAACATTATCAGAAACATTAGTACAGTTTATAGGTCTTTTACTTTTAACAAAATTCTCTGTATAAGTATTAATTAATGGAACATTATAAATTCCAAAATTTCCAGTTAATATCTGTTCAAATGCAGCTATAGCTAATACAGAATCGCTGTCTGTCATATTTGCTAATTCTATATCTTGTGTAATATAAGCAATCTTTAACCCATCAGGCCTGTTAAGCTTTGCTAATAAGCCTGGTTCAAGATATATATCTTCTAGATCAACAGGATGATTTCTAAATGAGTATATATACTCATTATTATTTACATCAACGCTTACATGATAAAAAATTGTATTACCCACTTTAGAACTTGTAATTTTATATTCACCATTTCTCCCATCATAAGCCTCTCCAGCAAACTTAATCCAATATACCAAAGATGCGACAAATACAGTAACAGCCAAAATAATTATAATTATCCAAAACCAGCTATTATCAAATAAGCCATTCTTATTTTTAGACTTAACCATTTCTAATTACACCCAGCACCAAATACATAAATTTATTGATAATTAAAGATTCTTCTCCTGGAACTGCCTCCAAAATAATGCAATTATTATCATTATACATTTGGGTTTTATTCCCATTTGTAAAATATATTACTTTATTAACATTGCTGCAATCTATTAAAGGGAAGTTTCCGCACCCGTCTTCTTTTAGACAAGCAAAAAACGCAGTTCTTCCAGTTAATGCCAAAAATTGTTTCAATCTCAATAATTCAGGGCTGTCATAAGAAAATCCACCAGTATCATACGAAATATAAACTTTATTACCCAAGTCCAAGCCTGCAGAATCAACTGATTGTAAGTCATTAGGTGAATACTCAAAAACATAATCTATATTATTAATCTTAATGTTCCATAAACCATTAATATTTTTCAATTTAAAGCCATTGTATTCAGCTAAATTCTCAACTGCTGCAGGATTACCTAAACTTATCGTAAAAATAGAAATAATCATAATTAATACAATTCCAGAAACAACAAATAAACCTATATTTTTTTTATTAAAAATGCTTGTTTTATTGGTAGGTAAATCATCAGAAAAACCCGTTTTAGTCTTTGAAAACTTCTTCTTTTTCATATTAATTCCCAATATTTAGAAAAATAAAGAAAATTATAAAAATAAAAAGAAAAAAAGTAGCTTTAAGCTACAGTTATACCTGAAACTTGCAATGATGTTCCAGTAACAGTTACACTCATTTTATCCTTAAGTTGTGCACTAAATGCATCCTTATTCTTTACAACAAGTGCTGCTCTCTTTGTATCGTCTGCTTCCCAGCCGTATACAAGTAGCATTTTTTTGCCACTGGTAAGGTCTTTTAACTCTAGCATTGCTTTACCTTCAGATAAGCCAGATACTCCAGCCCCATATGTTGGGAATGGTAGACCTAATTTTGTAGCAACTACTTTATTAACTGCAGGACCACCTACAGCAATAACGTTTTTACCTAAGGTTTCAACGTCTGTAACTTCTGTATCCTTCATTGTTAATGAAGCTACAGCAGGAGCAGTGCTACCCGTTTTAACAACGCCTGCACTTCCTCCTTTAGGCTTAGCTAATTTTACCCAAAATTCATATTCATCATCATTTGGTACGCTTAGCCTTACTCTATCATTGTCCAAATTTCCGTCTGGATCTTTTATTACTACGCCATCTCTTCTTCTTACATCATTATCAAATCCAGATATTGACAAAGCAGTAGCTCCAGCTACAGTGTAGTTTAGGCTTGGAGATGTATCTTCTCCATCTCTGTCTCCCAAGAAGCTAAGGCCTGAAGCAGAGTTATTTATCAAGTTAAATGATAAGTTTCCTGCCCCATTAATTCCTTGTATAATTAATACAAAAGAGCTGTTTGTTACTGCTCTTACAGTAACTCTTGCATTGTAATCTCCATCGTCAAACCTTACAACGTTAATTTCACTTAATGCTGCTGTTGGACCAGCCGCAATTAGTTGGTCTGCAGCTCCTACTACAGATCCATCATTATTTAAGTCCATTCTTTCCGGATCACCAGAGTCTGTATCAGATCTAAAAAACATCAACGAACCTTGAGCCAAAGCAGGAGATGTACCTCCTGTACTATTATGCCAAATCCACCATGTATCAAAGTCAGTTACGTCTCCATTATTGTCTGTATCCAATGATGTCCAACCTCTGTCACTTCCAACGCTTCTTGCTCTAACTTCTACAACATTAGCATTAGTTACATCGTTGTCTCCATCATTGTCTGGATCTAAGTTCTCTTTCTGGTTATTTGCATCAAATTCATAGTCATTCCAAGTTAAGTCTCCGTCTGGGCCCTCAAATACTAGGCAGGCATATCTATATGGAAGACATAAATAATCACCCTCCATTAAGTAAGCTCTATTCTCTTTTAAAAGACCTAACTTCATAATTTCACTGTCAAACTCATCATCTTCAGCTGTAGATAAACTCTCATGCGTTACCAAACCTAAAGTTATAGCTGATGCTGTTCCATTGTTTAAACCAGCTAAGTTCCATTCCCATAAATAATGGTCTTCATTTTCATCAATAAACTCATCACCATCACTATAAGTTTCTATAGCTTGTCCAGTATCTCCTTGAACAACAAGTAATGCTTGATCATTTGCATCATCATCGCTATTAAATACATCATCTACAAAGAGTTCAACCCCATTTACTCTCTCTCTATCTCCTTCATCTATAGATTCAGCTTCACCATCAACAGTAACTAGTGCACTATTGTCATCTACACCTTCTAATCTTATAGATTTATCTCCTGCTCTAACAGTATCTCCTATTTTTAGCTTAACTTTATCTCCTGCATAAGCAGTCATTGTAGTTGCTGTTGCAGTTGTAATAACTAAAGACTTACCTAAGAAAGGTAGAGTAACTGTATCATCACTAGTTGCGTTAGAGATGAAGTTGTTTGCATCTAAATTTTCTTCAAACTCCATTCTATAACCAAAACCTTCTTCAGGAACTAATAATACAACATTTGTTTTGTAATCTTCGTCTCCCTCATCTAAAGCAGCTGTTAATTGCATACCATTTCCTATGTCAAAAACTTCGTGTGCATCATAGTCTGTGTCAGAACCAACATCAATAGCAATTTTACCATCCCACAAACCAACAGCATCAGTTTCATCTACTTCTACACCAAATGAGGCATTCAAAAATGCTCCTACCGCAATATCTTCTCTTTGTCCTGAACCAAAATCAGAAGCCATCAAAGGGGCAGTATTCATTCCTGAAAGAGTATATGTATCTCCATTAACAGGTTTTCCACCAACAGCAGAAACTACGTCATTAACTGCAGCCATATCACTTCCAGCAGCGCCATAAACAACTACGTTCATTGCAGGACTACTTCCAAATGGAACAGGTAAATCCCCTAAACCAGCTGCTAGTGCTGAACTAACAGTAATACCAGCCAAAGCCAAACTTGTACTTACAGCTGCAACTTTTTTTAATGTTTTTTTTAATGCAATTTGCATATTTGAACACCTCCAAGTGTTATTATAATTTTTATTGATAAGCATATCTTTTGTTCAATGCTTATAGCCATGAAGCTAGACTCAATTTATAAAGATATCTATACTAAAGAAGATATAATATGTCTAATTTGGGTAAATTTAAGGACTACAAGGCTTAATTCCTAAAAATAAGCAAAAATTTGCCTAATTTATGTTATTACTGGATAATAACAACGTTAACAAACCCTAAAATATGCCGTATAATGGCTTTTATCAGGCATTACAATCGTAGTATGTGTCAATATACCTGTTTTGCACTCAGCCAAAATTGTCTTATTTTCATTACCTCTGGTTACCCAAATAGAGTAATTTTTATACTTTTTAAGATTAAGTTTCCCCAATATATCTTTTGTTTGTCCTTTAAGATAATCACAAGCGTTTTCACCACAAATTTGACCATCTTGAAAACAAACCCCAATTCCCTCATCAAACTTTATAGGAGAACTTTCACACACCTTAACATTAAATATAGAGCTCATCAGATTAGTCAAATAAGCAAGTTCAATTGAAGAATCTTGTGTGTTTGTCTCTTCCCTAAAAACTGCAAATCTTACGTATAGCAGCAATCCAACAGCTAAAATTATTACAACAATTACTAGTCCTATCATTTCTATTTGGCTTTTTTTCTTAAACATTATAAGCCTCCACAACCATAATTCCTATTGCATATTGATCTTTGTCAGGAAAATACAAAGAAACAGGAGTATCTCTAATAATTTTGCTTGTAATTTTAGAAGGCTTATTAATGTAAACATCCCATACACCGCAATTATCAGCACTAGCAGTTGTGCATTTTATATTATTCTTACCAGGATAAACAGTATAAATTGTAATATTTTTATAACCCCACCTGTCAAAATAATAATTTTTGTAAAGTTTATTATTAATTAATTCGCTAAAAACAACAAGCTTTGAAGTATCTATGCAGCTTTCTCTTATTCCAGCCTTGCTGCAGGAAAACTCAGGCATGTCTCCTAAAGTGATAAAATCAACAGAAACCCTGTCAAGTTCAAACTTCTTGAAATCATTTGCAATTGAAGTACTTTGAGCTTTGTAAAAAAATATAAGACCAAACATTATTAACACTATAAAAATAAATATTACAAGTATAGTCTCCTGAATTTGCAACTGGCCTTTTCTCGCATGTCGTATTATACCTGTAGTTTTTAAAATACCCATATACATCCAGCTCCTGCTAAATTCTGATTTTTAATAACATCAACTAGTAAAAGTTCTCCACTTGCATATTTTGACAAGCTCCTTGAAATCTCGTTATAATGACATTCTGATCTTCTATCCAGCTGTCCCAATAAATCTGCTCTTCTGCTATATATATTTGCAATAGTTTTTGTTCTATCCAATGCCCTGTTTACATTACAATTAAAATTATCAGCATTATTGCTAAATATTGCTCCTAATAAATGCCCATTATTATCATCAGAAATATAAAACTTTACAGCCTCGCTCCATTTCCCATCTTCAAAAAACTGTGCCTCTTTTTTCTGCATATTGATGTAAACAAAATTAGCACTAGTCAAATTGCCTTTCAATTTAATAATTGTCTCTCTTAAAGGAACTTTATTTAAAAAATAAACAACCTTGCTATTTTGTTTTATACTTAAAATATTTTGATCAACTTTCTCAACTTTAAAAGCGCTGCTTATGTCTAAATTATCTACAAATTCCTTTGTGCTTTGGTCTTTGACAAAATAAAAATTTGTTCTTGGATCAGATAGATAGATAAAGTTTGTAACATAAAAAGGAAAATTCCAAGGCAATATCCATAAGTCAAGTGCATTTACTCTGATCTCATCGTCCATGAAAACAACTTCATCATCTAGCTTATACCATGCAGTCCTTCCTTTATTAATTAAAAGTGTAGACTCATTTCCTGCGCACTTATAACCAAGATCAACAAAATAACCAAACCTTAAACCTTCTTGTTCATTGCTGTCAACAGCTGCACCTCCGCTTCCAACTTGCAATTTAGAACTTGCTGATATTACTTTTCCACCAAAAAATCTTACAGTGTCAACATCCTGCCTCTTTTCCTGTAGCTCTATATACTTAAATGTAAACATTATAAAAAATCCAAGAATTATTCCACCAGCAATTATAACAAAAATCCAGTTAAACTGCTCTCCCTCTCCTTTTTTATTCATTAAAAATATTAACAAAAGCTATGATTTAAAACTTTCCAAAAATTATTATGGTTTCTTGACTTCAACTAAATTACCTTTGTTCTCCATTACAAAACTAGGAATTTTATCCTTAATGCTTAAACAGACAGCACCATTTGTAGTTATTCTTCTGACTAAAACAGGATCTGCCTTGCAAGAATCTCCCTTAGAAGTAGAAAAAAATAAATTTTTATTTGCACTTTTCCCCAAACCAACAACAAGTGTTCTCACATCCTGAAACTTGATATCGTCTGGATTAAAACTCTTTGTAGTGTCAACAAAACAAAAACCATTAAGATTATTTGGCATTACAAATTCGCATCTGCTTTCACTTTGTCCGGCTGCTCTAACTAATGTACACTCAAAACTAGAGCCATATGACAAAGAATAAAGTTCATTTGCTTTGGATTGAACTCCACTTACAAAATCTAAAGTTTCAACCTGGCATCCTGTCTTC
>JACPCE010000014.1 GCA_016179945.1 Candidatus Woesearchaeota archaeon
TAATTATATTGAAAAACAATTGGAGGTATTAAAATGAGAACTAAAAAGAAAACATGTCCTAATTGTAATGGGAAGCTACTAAAATTCTTTCCTAAAGTGAAATACTTAAGGGAAGGAGATAGAATTTGTTATGAAGATCCAATAACTGACAAAGAATTCTTTTATGGATGCATTAAGTGTCCTTATGCTAAATATGGGGGAGTTTACAATGCAAATAGCCATCTTCATAGAAAATAAGAGCAAGTACGTGGAAAGATTTCTCGAAATGATAACCTCCAAAGGTTTTATTACTTTCAAAGACTTAAGAAAAGAATTTCCAAGTACCATAGCAAATAATACAATTCAATCTTTTATATACAAAATAAATTCGAGTATCAAGGAATTATATCCTAATGTAGAAATATTTAGTCTTGAGATAGTTCAGAATGGAGAAAATACCATAAAGATATACAAATTGAAAGAAAATATTATTTTTACATCTACAAAGAATCATGGAGTATTGTTATTAGAAAATGAAAAGGAATAAACTGATACAATGCTGGATAACATCTGAACAGTATGAAAGGATAGATAACATTACAGTTGCAAAGGGATTTTTACATATTTCAGATTACATGAGGCATGCGTTGCTTGATAAAGATCTTGCTTTTGAAACTAAATTCTATGAAATACATCAAGCGTTATTAAGATTATCAGAAGAAATAAATAAATTGAAAGAGAAATAAACTCTTCTTACTTTTCAGTTAGAAGAAGAGTTTTAATATTTGGATAGAAATTCTTAATGTAGGTTCAAGTCACAAAACTTAGGGATGAATTTAAATATTAAGACGTATAAATACAATTTATCGAAAGTTCAGCATTAATTTGCCTTGAACCTACGTTGAACTTGCCCCGAGCTAACAAAAAGGAAAAAATGAAATCAAATTTGAAAATCATAAAAACAGCAATAAAGTGCTTTTGGACTTGTAAAAATGAAAAAACCTGCATCGCAGGTTCAAGTAACATAACGGGCCCGATGAGATTTGAACTCACGACCCTCTGCTAGCTTCCATATAGCTAGAAGGCAGTCAAGCCAAGTTTAAACACATCTAAACTTGTATGCGCTGTCCAGGCTGCGCTACGGGCCCATAGTTAAAAATGATAAAACATCTATTTTAATATCTTTCGCCTAATAAAAATCTTTATATCTAACTTATATGACTAAATTTTAATGTTAAAGTTTCCAAAAATAATACTTCCTTTAAAAGGTGTAAATTATTTAATTTTTATTGTTCTAGTTAATTCAATAGCTTCTTCTATGCTTGTTCCTATATTTCCTTTGTACATAAAGAACTTTGTTTCTAATAATGCTGTTGTAGGATATATTTCTGTTTTTATAGCTGCTTTGCTTATTCTTTATACTTTGTTAACTATGAAATTGTTGCCAAGAATTAAAAAAATGACTTTAATCAAAGTAGGATTTTTAGGTTTAGCCATAACACAAATAATATTTACTGTTCTTGTTAATATAGAACAATTTTTAATATTAGAAATAGTAAGAGCTCTTTTCTTGGTTGCTACTTACTTAACAATGGGTTTATTTGTAAGGGAGTATACATCAACTAAAGCTATGGGCAGAGCTGAAGGACAATATTTTACTATTGCAAATCTTGGATTTTTACTCGGCCCATTATTAGGGGGATTACTTGCAAATGCCTATTCTTTTAATGTAGTATTTATTGTTTCTGCAATTCCACAGATTTTAATTGCTGCATTATTGTTTCTTATTCCTTTAAAAGAAAGTGAAACACAGCATAAACATAAATTAGGAATTTTAGATTATTTTAAAAATAAAAGTTTGTTGATGCTTTATTTATTGGCTTTAGGATTATTTGCCTGGTGGTCAATACTTTATACTTACCTTCCGTTATATGCAAATACTTCTGGGTTTAGTGCTAAGATAATAGGTTATGCTCTTTTTGCAGCCGCCATACCCTTAATATTATTAGAAATACCAATTGGAAAACTAGCTGATTCACATGGTTTTAGAAAATATATTGCTTTAGGCTTTATTATAATTGGTTTAGTAATGTTGCTTACTTATTTTGCTAAACCTTTTTATGTTCTTATATTGATAGCTGCAGCAACAATAGGTGCAGCATTTATAGAACCTTTACTTGAGGCTTATTTCTTTAAAAATGTAAAAACTAAAGAAGATGAACATAAATTATATCCTGTCTATAAAACTTCTGCACATTTAAGCAGTTTAATAGCACCATTGATTTTTTCTACTATTTTAATATATTTTAATTTTAAAGGTTTATTTTTATTTGTTGCTATACTAATGTTAATTTTCTCTTTATTAGCTTTAAAACTGAAAAAATGAAATTTGTAATAGAACATTTAAGTGATAAATTGTATGAATGGTGTTTAATAGAATATAGAAATATCTCTGGAATTGTTGGCAGGAAAAATTTAATTTTTACAAATATTAAAAATCCTAATGATATTAAAAAACTAAAGAAATTTGGCAATGTAAAGAAAGAAAACGTTGTTAAATTAAAATTGAAAAATGCTTGTTTATTAGACCTAAAAGCTAAAAAAACTTTAAATCCAACTGAAGCTAAAAATTTTGATTATTTTATATTTGGGGGAATTTTAGGAGATTTTCCAGAACAAGGAAGAACTGAAAAATATTTGACTTCTAAATTAAAAAATGTTGAAGTTCGAAATTTGACTAATAAACAAATGTCTACAGATACTGCTGTTTTAGTTACAAAATTAATAGCTAAAGGTAAAAATATTAATGAAATAAAATTTGTAGATAATCCTTCTATAATTTTAAAGAATGGTAAAGTTCAGGAAGAAGTTAATTTTCCCTATAGATATGTATATAGAAAGGGAAAACCTGTTATCAGTAAAGAATTAATAAAATATTTGAAGAACAAGAAAGATTTATAATTTCTTAATATGAATATCTCTCTGCGGATAAGGAATTTCTATTTTATTTTTTCTGTATTCTTTCATTAATTCTTTGATAAATTTATGATTAAGTAAATACTTGTTCTCAACATCATCTACCATTAAGGAAACTTTAAAGTTTATACTAGAATCACCAAAAGCCTCATACCTTATATAAGGTTCAAAGTCTTTTATGTTTGGAGAAGTTTCGGTCATGATTTTTTTAGCAACTTCAGCTGTTATTTTTTCAACCTTATTCAAATCACTATTGTAACTAATACCAACTGGAATCTCTACTTTAAATTTTGCCTGTACTTGGTAATAATTTGTGACAACAGACTGAGCTAGTTTAGAATTTGGAATAATAATTATATTATTTTCTCTTGTTCTTAATCTTGTGCTTCTCCAACCAATATCAGATACATATCCTTTTTCTCCTGTTGATGTTTCTATAAAATCTCCTATTTTAACTGGTTGGTCAACTGCTATATAAATTGCAGAGAAAAAATTACTTAGTGTATCTTGTAAAGCTAAAGCAACTGCTAGACCGGCTATTCCAAGACCTGCAAGCACTGGTTTTATTTCTATACCTAAAAAACTTAAAGCTATTAATATTGCTATTACATACAAAACTACTGTTGTGATTCTAGTTAAAAACTGAAAAATTGTATCATCAACTTGTGTTTTTTTCTTAATTTTTAAGTTTTCTACATACCAAACAAAAAAACCTTTTAATATATTTACTAAAGTATATGTTAAAACAAATATAAAAATTACTTTATATAATGTTATAAGATTAAAACCATCAATATGCAAATCTGGTTTTATATAATAGTTAGCAATAAATATTCCTATTAATATTATTATTAATCTTAATGGCCTTCTCAGAGATTTAGCTATTCTACTATCTAATGATACTCTTTTTGTTGTTAATTTTAATAATTTATTTAGAATAAAAACGGCAACAAAAGACAATAAAATAAATAGCACTAAAGTTCCTAAGGATAACAACCATTTATTTAATAAAACCATTTTTATCTGAAAAAACACACACTATATAAAATTTTCTTAGAATTTTTATTCTATATATTTAACATTGCCTAAATATATTGTTGGTAAACCTCTGTGATAGCCTATAAAAATTGATCCTAAATATTCTTCAATTGAAACTTTATTTTTAGCAAAGGGATTCCTATGATAATACAATCTTGCTTCTGCAACTGTAAATGGTAATCTTAATGGAATAATTTCAATTTTACCAAGAGTAAACATAGTTACTCCAGCATTTCTACCATCATCTAATGATTTTAACAACCCACTCAGTTCTTCATAGTCTTTAAAATCTCTTGTTTTGGAAGCTAATGAACCAAATAATACATCAAACCTACGCCTAAATAATTCACTAAAATTATCGCTTAATACTACAAGCTCTAGATTTGGTTCTAGTCTTATTGTCATTAATAATTATTATTTATAAATTTATTATTTAAGCATTTATATCATACAAAGTATCTAACAATAGATTTAAATTGTACTAATAAACCAAAATATTATGCGTAAAATAGCAATTGCTTTATCTTTATTTATAGTAATAATCTTCTTATTGGGTATTCTGTTGGGTTTTTATTTAATGCCTAGAAAAACAGTTGAAGTGGATAAAACTGATAAGATTATAACAAGCAGTGCTTTTAGAGAACTATCTATTGTTGGTGTGGATAATAGTGGGAAAGGCGTTTATGCTAAGATTATAGTTGATGTTAAGCCAGGCACAGGCCTAGTTTTAGTTAATATAAATGATCTTTTAGCTGATTATCTAACCCAGTTAAGTGCAAGAACTGCAGCAAAAGTAGCATCTAATTTTACAAATTTAAATCTTTCATCAATTGATATTATTTATAACATAAAGGCAAATGCAGTTATAATAGAAGGACCTTCTGCTGGTGCAGCAATGACTTTAGCAACAATAGCTGCTTTGCAAAACAGAACAATCAATAACAGTATATTTATTACTGGTACAATTGAAGAAAATGGCACTATTGGTTTAGTTAGTGGCATTGGAGAAAAAGCAAAGGCTGCAAAAGAAAATAATGCAACCTTATTTTTAATACCAGAAGCAAGATATTTAGTTGGATATGACAAAGTTAAAAAATGCAATGATTTGAATGGAATAAATTATTGTCAAATAAATTACCTACCAAAGAAATTTGAGTTAAGTGAATTATTAAAATTGGAAATAAAGCAAGTTAGAACAATAAAGGAAGCTGCAGATTACATAATAATATGAAAACAAACAAAGATAAACAAAATAGAAGTTTAATATTTATAATTTTTATAATTATTATACTAAGCATTAATGTAATTATTTTAGGTTTAAATTACAATGCTGTAAGAGGGCTTAAAAAAAATAAATTAGTGAAAGAAAAAATAGAACTTAATTATACTTTGCCGGAATTTAATATCACTAATAATCCTTTAAGTTTGAGTGGATTTACAGAAGTTAAGATAAATATTACTGATAATACTGTGATTTTAGGTGCAAATTGCACTGCTTTAGGATTGAATATACATGAATTTCAATTGTATTCAATAAGACAAGGTTTAGATAAAAGCGTTGATATTAGACCAACAATCCACGATACTATTGTTAATGTCTTAGAAAATTTTAATATTAGTTTAATTATGATTAAAATAACTGATGCTAAGGATGATTTGTATTTTTCAAATATTTATTTTAAAAGTGGAAACAATTTATTAAATATAGATGCCAAACCAAGCGATGCTATTGCTCTTGCTGTAAGAACAAATGTTCCAGTTTATATTAAAGAAAGTATTTTGGTTAATTATGGAACAAAGATATGCTAATAGAATTAGCTATCAAGTGGTTGATGTCTATGGTGAAGTAGATAATTTGCCTGATGATGGTTTGGTTTCTAGAGTTATTTCTGGATTAGTTGATGAACTTGGTATGAGAAGAGTTGGGAGTTTAAAAGTTACAAATACTAGTAGAAGCAAGACTTATATACAAGTAATAAGAGAAAGTCATATTGCTGCTATTTTTACATCTAATTGTTTTGCTGTAATTTCTATTTGTTCTTGTAGGTATTTTGATGAAAGCGCAACAGTAAGTTATTTAAAATCAAGATTAAGATTAAAAAATTCAGGATTTTTTTCCTATAAAAATTGAACTATGCAGCTGATCTTTTTTTTGTTTTAACATGAACTGTTAATTTACCTTTTATTTGTTCACATATATTATTAATTTCATCTAATTTATTTAGTATTTGGACTTTGATGCCTCTGTTGTCAATTATTTTTAATTTAATTGAGATATCATTTAATTTTTGTTTTATTCCTTCTAAAAATAATATAAATCCATATATTTCTGGATTTTGATGTTCTGTATAATAATCATATCTATCACGCCATTCACTTACAGAATTATGTACTAACATCTGAATTATGTCTGAAACCCCTTCTTGAGAAGATATTGCAATAAGTTCATCAAATTTTTTCCCAAGTTCTTCAATTAGTTCACGTTCACTTTTTTCATGAAATAAACTTCTTATTAGACTTATAAATCCCACGTAATACAAGACATTTTATCATATAAAAACATTTCGCTAGTTTTTTAAACCCTATAAGTTCCTAAATCTTCTATGCTAGATTTTAAACAAATAGAAAAAAAATGGCAGAAAGAATGGGAGAAAAATAAAGTATTTCAGCCAGAAGTAGATCATAAAAAAAAGAAGTTCTTTGTTAATTTTCCTTACCCCTACATTAATGGTTTTCTTCATGTAGGGCATTTATATACTATGTTAAGAGTAGAGGCCTTTGCAAGGTATAAAAGAATGCAGGGATTTAATGTTTTATATCCACAGGGATGGCATGCTACCGGCTCTCCGATTATTAATGCTGCTAAAAGAATAGCAGAGAATGAACCAAAGCAAATTAAAATTATGAAAGATATGGGTTTTTCTGAATCGGAAATTAAAAAATTTGTTGAGCCTAAATACTGGATTAAATACTTTCCTCCTGAGGACAAAAAAGATTTACAAGATTTAGGTTTATCTATAGACTGGAGAAGGGAATTTTTTACTACTGATTTAAATCCGTATTATGATAAATTTGTTAGATGGCAGTTTAATAAGTTAAAGGAAAAGAATTACGTTATTAAAGGGAAATTTCCTGTAGTATGGTGCCCTAAGGATAATACAATAGTACAAGATCACTCAAGAGTTGAAGGCGAGGGTGAAACACCCCAGGAATTTTGTTTAGTTAAACACAAGTTAGATAATGGAAGATATATTGTTACAGCTACTTTGAGACAGGATACAATACTTGGAATTACAAACCTTTACATCAATCCTAATGTTGAATATACTGAGATTGAAACTAAGAAAGAAAAATGGATTGTTGGCAAGCCAATAATACAAAGATTAAGAGACCAAGACTATGTAATAAAAGAATTTGGAAAAATCAATGGCAAAGATCTAGTTGGAAGAAAAGTAGAAGTTTTTGGAGGAAGAAAAGTGTTAATCTTACCTGCTACTTTCTTAGACCTTGAATTTGGAACTGGAATTGTACATTCTGTACCTTCTGATTCTGCAGATGATTTGATTTCGTTGTGGGATCTACAAAAAAATGATGAATTAATTAAAAAATATAATTTAGATTCAAAAGAAGTTAAATCTATAAAACCAATACCTGTCTTAAATACTCCTGAATATGGGGATATACCTGCTGAAGTTTTTCTGAAAAAGTTTAATGTAAAATCACAAAATGAAAGAGAAAAACTTGAAGAAATTAAAAAAGAGTTATATAAGTTAAGCTATTACTCTGCAACTTTCAATCATCTGTATAAAAATATATTTTCAAAGAATCTTGAAGGTATGCAGGTTCAGGATGGTAAGGAATTAATTAAAAATTATTTATTGAAAAAAGGAGTTATAAATTTATATTATCAGTTGACTGGTAAGGTGGTTTGCAGATGCTTAACTCCTTCAATTATAAAAATAGTATCAGACCAATGGTTTATTGATTATGGAAATGAAGAATGGAAAGAATTAGCACATAAATGCTTAAATAAAATGCAATTGTATCCTGAAAAATCCAGAGTGCAGTTTGATTATGTTATTGATTGGTTAAAACCTTGGGCTTGCACTCATGAAGAGGGTTTAGGAACAAGGCTTCCATGGGATGAAAAATGGCTAATAGAAAGCTTGTCAGATTCTACAATTTATATGGCTTATTATACAATTGCCTATTTAGTTAAAGAAATACCAATAGAAAAAATTAATGATAAATTTTTCGATTATATATTTTTAGGCAAAGGAACTAAACCTGATGTAAAAAATGTTGATAAGTTAAAAGAAGAATTTGAATATTGGTATCCTGTTGATTTTAGAAATTCTGGTAAAGACTTAATACAAAATCATCTTTCGTTTTTTATATTCAACCATGTGGCAATATTTCCTGAAAAGTACTGGCCTAAAGGCATTGGTGTAAATGGATGGACAATGGTCGATGGACAAAAAATGAGTAAATCTCTTGGTAATTTTATTACTATTAGAGATGCTATTAATAAATATTCAGCAGATACTACTAGGATGACTATGTTGAATGGTGGAGAAGACATGGATGATCCTAATTGGGATAACAATTTTTCTTCTTCTTTATTATCTAGATTTTCACAACTATATAATTTTTGTTTAGAAAACCATGGCAATGGTGGAAGTGATTTTAAAGATAATGAAAAATTATTTGAGTCGCAGATTAATTTATCTATAAAAGAAACTACAGAAGCAATGGAATCAACAAGATTCAGAACTGCAATACAAAAATCTTATTTTGACATGCAGAAGAATTTGAAAAATTATCTAAAAAATGTTGAAAAACCAAACAAAAATTTAATGGATCTCTATATAGAAACTCAACTTAAATTATTGTCGCCTTTTATTCCATTCATAACTGAAGAAATATGGCATTCAATAGGAAATAAAACTCTTATTTCCTTAGAAAAATGGCCTAAATACGACGAATCAAAGATTGATTTAGAACTTGAATATTTAGAAGGAGAATTGGAGCAAACCTTTGCAGATATTGAATATATAATTAAAATCACTAAGAATGAAAAACCTAAAAAAGTAACTATTATTATTTCACAGAATTGGAAGTACGAACTTTATAAAAAAGCTAGGGATTTTATTGTTAATATAAAAAATCCTGGTGATTTAATAAAAGATCTAATGAAAACTGATATGAAAAAATATGGCCAAGAAATAGTTAAAATTGCTCCTAAATTAATTGAAAAAAAATTAGATATTATTGTTGATAGAAACAAGGAATTAAACTTCTTTAATAAAAATAAAACTAGGGTTGAAAATAAATTTAATTGTGCTATTGTAATTGAAGACGGAGATAAATTTAAGCATGAAAAATCTAAGTTTGGATTGCCAGGAAAACCTGCTATAATTCTGGAATAAATTATTTATTTTAATAATTCTTTTATTTCTGATCCTTTTAATGCTATCTCATCGTGTGTTAGTCCTTCTAATTCATGCGGAAATACTAACCATTTATCTGTTTCATGTATATAAAATTCTGGAATATGGTTTGTTTTATTTCTTGTTGGCTTATAATATACTGTGGCTATTCTAATGTCTTTAGGCATGTTCGCCCTCATAGTTGTTTTAAGTGATTGCAAAACTGCATTTATACTTAATCCAGTGTCATAAACATCATCGACAATCAATAATTTATCATCTGAATTAGCATGCTTTTCTATATATTCTAGACCATGAACTTTTATTTCTTTATTTTGTCTATCTATTCCTTCATATGAAGACGTTCTGATTGCTATATGATCTGTTTGAACATTATGATATTTTAAGAACTCTTGTAGTGCACTTCCTACTGGGGTTCCTCCCCTCCACAAAGCTACAATAAAATTCGGTTTAAAATTAGAATCTATAATTTTTCTTGCTAATTTATAAGAATCTATAAGGAGTTCGTTAGCAGATATAAAATATTTTTCTGTCATATAAAACTGTAAAATTAATTGTTTATAAATTTTTATATCCTTCAAATCTATTTTCTTCTTACAATTTTTTCATATAAATTTTTAAATTTATTTGATTTTCTACTTAAAATTCACTGCTTTTTCAAAAAGTGTTGGCAACTTTCCAAGTGGATCATATTTCTTTTTTAATTTATCATATTCTTTTCCATTGTAAATATTATCAAATTCTTTTTTAGAAATAAAAGTAGATGAATACAACATTTTTAATCCATTCAATTCAAAACATTTTTCATCCATTATTTTTGTATAATAATATTGTTCTTTATCTATTGGCCTTTCTACATAACAATAACATCCCAAATTAAAATATAGATCAACTTTCTTTAGTGGATATATTGTAGAATTTGAAACTATTTTAATAGGAACAACTAGCCATGGATTTTTACCCAAAGATATATTTTCTAATGCAAATTTTATCAATTCTTCTGCATTGTTCCATGGAACTTCCCAATCTTGTATTAAACGTTCTCTTCTTTCATTTTTTTCTTTAAATATCTTATTTTTCCATTTAAGATACTTAGTATAAAAAGCAGAATTCCTCATACTTAAAGGAAGTATCTTCCTAAGAAATTCAAAAAATGGTCCTTCAGGAAAATTCCAAAACCAATCTGGATCATATCTAAAAATATAATCTTTTGTTGACAAATATATCTCATTTTTTTGAACTGGAAGTTTGTAAAATTTAATTCCTCTGAATATATTATCTTCATAAGGCACTTTATCTACAAATTTCGATAACATTAAATATAATTCTCTTTTTGAGAATATCAAAGATTCAATCGCATCAACATCATTATTTTTAGTTGCATCAAGCATTGCTTTTATAAAAAATTTAATATTTTCATACTTTATATTTTTAATATAAACATAAGGCTTAACTTCATGTAGTTTAATTTTTGCCCTTAAAATATAACCAAGAGTTCCATAAGAATTTCCTAGTGCCTGAAATATGGACAAAACCATGCCTATAGCAAGTAGACTCAATTCCAATCCCAACTATTGCTCCGCCTATTGTAATGTTTTTTAATTCAGGAGTTACTGTTGGAAGCAGGTTATAAGGCAGGCAATAATCTACTATGTCTTCATAAGTTGCCAGTCCTTCAACATCTAATGTATTTTCTTCTATATTAATATTAATGATTCTATTAAAGTCTGACAAAGAAATTGTTGCTGTATTTTCTTTTTTTCTATTTCCATACCTGAATAAATTTGATATGGTTTTCTTCTTAAGGACAATTTTTTTATTTTTTTTAAAAGCTTCATTAAATTCTTTTATTAATTTTAATTTTTTATCTTTATAATTCATCTTACTGACTTATAGCCACCTATGATTCCGCCTTTTGATAAAACAACATGCCAAAGCTGATTTCTTCTTGCACGGAATGATCCTGCAAGGCACAATAAATAATATTTAAATATCCTATAAAATCTTTCATCATATTTGGATTTAAATTTGAGCCAATTTTTATTAAAATTCTCAAACCAAGCCATTAGTGTTTTGTCATAATCAGCTCCAAAATTATGCCAATCTTCCATGACAAATAAACCTTCCATAGCTTTCCCCAATTGTTTAACTGATGGTGTAACTGCTCCTGGAAATATATGTTGTTCAAGCCAGGGATCAATGGTTGTCACTGACTTATTGCCTGCAATTGTATGTATTAAAAATAAACCTCGGTCTTTAAGACACCTATTAGCTACTTCCATAAAATTCTTATAATTTTTATATCCAACATGTTCGCACATGCCTATTGATGCTACTTTGTCAAACTCTCCCTGTGCTTCCCTATAGTCACCTTGTATTATTTTAACTGGCAAACCTTTACATAGTTCTCTTGCATATTTGACTTGTTCTTCTGATATATTGTATGATGTAAATTCACAACCATAATTTTCAACTGCATATTTGGCAAAGTAACCCCAACCACTACCTAACTCTAAGACTTTATCTCCCTTTTTTAACATTAATTTTTTGCATACTAAATCTAATTTGGCTATTTGTGCTTGATCTAAAGTTTTAGAATTTTTCCAATAAGCGCAGGTATACTGCATTGTTTTTCCCAGCATATTTTCATAGAAATCATTTCCTATATCATAGTGCAATTCTGCAACTTTCTTTGACCTTGATTTTGACTGCATATTTAATAATACAGACTTTAGAAATTCATATACTACTCTAAAATTAACTGCTTTAATTTTGAGATTTGTAGTTAGAATTTTATTAAAAAATTCATCAAGTTGTTTTGAATCCCACCAGCCATCTAAGTAAGCTTCACCTAAACCCAAAGAACCTTGTGAAAGAACTCTTGAATAAAATTTTTCATTATAAACTTGTATATCCCAAGGCCTTTTTCCATTAATCTGGATGTCTGCCTTAACAAGTAAGTTGTTTATAATTTCTTTTGCCTTATTTGACATATTTTTTTGTTTAATTTTGTATTTATAAAACTATTGTGGGATCTTTTTTAGGCCTTGCCACCAGTCGTTAGAATGAATTTCTTTCAATGATAAGATTAATTTTTGTGCTGATTTTGTCTTTAATCTTTTATTTACATTATTTATCCAGTCCTGGGCAAATTCATAACCTTTTTCTAAATATTCTTTTGCTGTAACTGCTTGTTCCAACAAATCTGCATCTTTTGCAATTATTCCTGCAACTGTTCCTTTATTTTCAATCTGCTTCCATAGACTAAAAATATTAGAACCTAAATCACCTAGTTTTGCAAGTTGTTCCTTAACAGCCAATTCTTCATCTGCTTTTACATATCTATTAGCGACTTTATGTATATCACCAATCCTGCATTCGCCTATATCATGAAAAACAACCATTGTACATACTTCATAAGGGTTATTATAATTTTCAATTTTTGCCAATATAAAACCAATTTGTGCTGCTCTTAAGGTATGTTCTGCTACAGTTTCAGGATGTTCAACGCCAATTAATTTGAAACCTTCATGATCTACTCTTCTAAGTTGTCCTAGTTCAAATATAAAATTTAGTATATCCTTATCTTCCATAATTTGTTTGTATTTTATTTACTTATAAATATTTTTAATTAAAATATTTTTCGGAAATTTCCAATAAATATGAATATTGTATTATTAAATCAAATAAAATTAAAGATAGACTTTGGGATGATGTTTGGAACGCTATTGCATATATTCCTCCTTCAAATAGAATTTTAAAAGTTGTTTATAAGATTGAAGGTAAAAATATAAAAATACTAACTGCTTATTGGTTATATGTGTGATAAAATGGAAACTCGGTATGATAATGATGAAGATATATTAAATGTCGAAATAAGGGAAGGAAAATACTGGAAGAGTGTTGAGCTGGATAATGGTGTTGTTATTGATATTGATAAGGAAGGCAATATTCTTGCAATGGAGGTTTTAAAGGCAAGCAAAGTCTTTTCTAAGACTAAAGAAATCATAGAAAATGCCAAGCAAGAAGCTTAATAAAACTTTTCTAATTTATATTTTGACTTAATTATCTCAATTGGATTTTTAGTTACTATTTCGAATATTATTGCACCGTTATAATTTAAATCCTTTAATATTTTCATTAGTTCTCTTAATTTTAAATTACTATGTGTTAAAGACCTGTGATCTTTGTAATTTAATATTCCTGATAAATGTATTTCCTTAATTTTAGATTTTAATTTTTTAGGAAATAAAAATTCCTGTTTTTTTAACCTTATTATTTCATGACCAACATCCCAGCAAATTCCAACTTTTGATTTAAATCTTTTTAAGAAATTTAAGAATTCTTCTGGCGTAGACAAAGAATAATCTTTACCTGGCATATTTTCTATTAGAATATTCTGATTTTTTAAATATTTTAAGTTATTTTTAATGTGATCTTCTATGATATTAAGTGCTTCTTCTTTATTACAATTTTTTGGTATGTCTGGATGTATAACAATGTTTTTAGCTTTTATTTGTTTGGCAAAATTAATAGATTTCTTTAACCAAAATTCTGCTTTTTCTATATCTTTTTTATTTTTAGAACAAAAGTTTACTTTTTGTTGTGAATACATATGCGGACAATGAATTGAGTATTTTAAATTAAATTTTCTAGATATATTTAATAGGTAAATTAATAATCCATCTAAATCATCTGTATGTAATTCTACATCTTTCAATCCTTCAAATTCTGCAAATAAAGATTCAGCAAATTCCTGAAAATCCCTTAATAGTGGAAATACAGGCCTTATAGATACACCAATTTTCATTTTAATATATTTAATATTTCTTTATTTAGTTTTATATTTATATTGATTACTTTTTCCCTATCTTTTTCATTATATATTTTACTCCTTTCTAAAATTTTTCTATTTAAACTAAGTACAAAATCTTTCTCTTGATTAGATAGTATTTTGTTTTTTATTAATATTTTGTTAATATCCCAAACTATTTCTTTTGTTTCTAAATAATGTAAGAACTGCAACCTCTTTCTTATTGTTGGAAATGCCCATTTTAATCCTTTGTAACCTTTAAGAATTCTTAAAAATTTTAATTCTTCTTTTTGTCTATTTTTAATATAATTAAAATCTTTTATATTTTTTATAAAATCAATTTTACTTATTTCTTTTATTAATTTTTTATAATTTCTAGAACAATATAATACTTTTGCACTTTTTAATAATGTTATATAAACAGCCCATGATCCTTTTTTTATTGTATTAATTATTTCATCTGATGTACAAAAATATTGTAAAGTAACTTTAGGAAATTTTTTAACTAGTTCTTTTGTATTTTTTTGGGCATTATAATTAAATATTACAAAAACATCGTAATCACTTAATTTTTTATCAAAATAATTCCATGCATATGACCCATAGATAACTATTGCTAATAAATTATTATTGTATTTTCCTTTGCAATATTCAATAAAACTATATAGATATTTATCAGGTTTAATTCTTTTTATCATAAAATATTTTTAAATAACTAGACTTATAAATTTATTTATTAAAAGAAATTACTTAATTTGATCTGCTTGTTTAATTTATCTAACATCTTACTATTTTTTAACTGTGCATCTATATTATAATTAAATCTCTTCATTATTATGCTTTTAGCAAAATCAAGCATTTCTTTTTTATTTGCAAATTCGTATTTTTCAGAATTTAAAGATTTTCTAACTGCTTGTCTTACAACAAAAACACCTAAAGGCACAGAGTATTCAGATGTAACATACCTTAATAATAAACAAGAAGCTTGTTTTTTTAAATTCTTTAATTCTTCCAATAAACTTAATCTAGCAGCATAATAACCTCCAACAGTATTATCTGCATAATCTTTTCTTCCGTAATGATTTTCATAATCAGTAGTTGTGTAAACTATTTCATCTGGCCTAGTTAAATTATCTGGCAAGGCAGTTTCAAATAATTCATAAGACCAAGCATCTGGAAACATTAAAATTAAATAATAATTTCCAAAGTAGTTTCCAAAATATAACTTGTAATTTTCTATTGTGTTATAATTTTTTATTTCTTTAATACAATCTTTGCCTATTGTGTCGTCAGTTGCTGTTATAGACCATCTTGTTGGAACTAACTTCCTATTACGTTTTATTCCCATGATTCCAATGCTTAATAATTGAGATAATTGGTACTCAGAAAGTCCTTTATCTTTAAGAAATTTTATTGCATCAACTGCTTTTAAGTCTGTATCATAAAAAACTTTTTCTATTTTTTTCTCTAATTTTATATTATCTATTGCTTCTATTTTATTTGCTTCCCCACCAGGACCAAATGGTAAATGAACTTTATCTATGCTTAATTTTGGTCTTAATTTTTTCTTTAATTCTACTTCTATAGAAGTGGTTTTAGAACTCATTGCTATTTCTTGAGCCAACTCTAAGAATTTATTATTACTTCTTACATCAAAAATATTTGCTTGTTTTCTTGCATTAATTAGATTAGCTCTTAATTCAACTACTTTTTTTATACTGTAATCATTTTTGTACCAGTAATATGGGTTATCGTATTTCCATGCTTCTTCTTTATTATCTAATGGACTTAAAATACCAACATTTACTTTTTTATCATTAATATATTTACTACCTACAAAAACTGTTGGAGGTGTATTTCCTATAAATTCTTTATCTACTAAGTCTATAGCTTTTATTTTTATATCTTGAATCCAAGGACTTTTTGTTTTAATCATTACCATTTAGCATTGAACGTATTTATTTTATATAAACCTATTTACAAAATATTTAACATATTTATAGTTACACTTGTATCAATGTTATAGTTACGTTTGTAACCAAAAAGTATATAAATTTATAGTTACACTTGTATCAATGTTATAGTTACGTTTGTAACCATGAAAATAGAAAACCATTATAAGAGATTAAAGGAAAATATAGAAGTTTTAGAAGAAAGTATAAAAAAGGATATAATAGAAAGACAAAGCACAATAGGTTTTAGTGTTTCTGCTGCTTCAATACACCTTATAGAAATACTTTTACATAAAAATAACCTAATGGATCAAAGTTTTATAATAAAGCACGAGTGGTTTAAATCCACACATAAAATAAAAGATAAGTTTGATTTTGATTTTCCTAGAAAGGAAGACATAATAAATTTAATGAAAGAAATTCAAGAAAAAAGAAACGATTTTTGTTATGGATCTCCTAAAAAAGAAGAAGAAATTATAGATTATATACAAAAATTCAACAAGTTGAGAGAAATATTTGATTCTTTGGGGGTTAAAAGTGAATAATAAATATTTATCTTATACTTTAGATTTATTATCTTTTATGGTAGAAGAATTAGAACTAGATAATATAAGAAATATAATTTTATTTGGTTCAGTAGCAAGAGGCCAAGCTACAAAAGAAAGCGATATTGATATATTTATAGATATTATAAAAAAAGATGTTAAATATGAACAAAAAATAAAACAAATTATAGGTGATTTTTATAAATCTAAATTTTTTCATAGTTATTGGAAAATAAAAGGCATTGAAAATGATTTTAATGTTATAGTTGGGAAATTAGATGAATGGAAAGAAATTAAAGACAGTATAATATCTAATGGAATAACCTTATATTCTAAATTTAAAACTTTACCTGAAAAATATGTATATTTTGTTCTTATTTATTTTGAAAATGTAAAACCTGAATCTAAAAGAGTTTTGTTATATAAAAATTTATATGGTTATAATATAAAAAATAAACATTATCATGGTTTGTTGGAAAGATATAATGGGAAAAAATTAAATAAAGGCACTATAGCTGTACCATTAGAACATAAAAATATTTTTTTCGGCTTGTTCAAAAGATTTAAGGTTTCTATAAAAACCATGAATGTAATTGAATATTGATATTATAGTAAAAAATATATACCAAAAGATTACACAAATTTATGATAAATTATAAAGATCTAGGTCTTAAAATTGGTTTAGAAATTCATCAACAGTTAGACACTGGAAAATTATTCTGCAGATGTCCTTGCATAATAAAAGATGATAAACCTGATTTTACTGTAAAACGCAGTCTAAGGATTTCAGCATCTGAATTGGGCGAGATGGATCCTGCTGCCTTATATGAATTGCAAAAAGGAAAATACTTTGTTTATCAAGGATATAATGATGTTAATTGCCTTGTTGAATTAGATGAAAATCCACCTGAAGAACTAAATAAAGAAGCATTAAATATTGCATTGCAAGTTGCCCTATTATTAAATGCAAAACCTATAAATGTAATACAATTTATGAGAAAAATTGTAATTGACGGTTCTAATGTTTCTGGATTTCAAAGAACTGCCTTAGTAGCCATTAATGGTTATATAGAAACTTCTGAAGGGAAAATATCTATTTCAACTATATGTTTAGAAGAAGAAGCTGCTAAGAAAGTAGAAGATACAGATAAGTATAGAATTTATAATATTTCAAGATTAGGAATTCCTTTGATTGAGATAGCTACAGGACCTGAAATAAAGTCACCCTTAGGAGCTAAAGAAGCAGCTGAGAAAATTGGCATGATATTGAGATCTGTTAAAGGAATTAAAAGGGGAATAGGAAGTATTAGGCAGGATGTTAATTTAAGCATAAAAAATACAGCAAGAGTTGAAATAAAAGGATTTCAGGATTTAAGAAGTATTCCTAAGGTAATTGAATTTGAAATTAATAGAAGACTAAAAATATTAAATGATAAGAAAAAATTAGAAGGTGAGGTAAGAAAAGCTGAAGCTGATTTAACTACTTCATTCTTAAGACCAATGCCGGGGGCATCTAGAATGTATCCTGAAACAGATGTGCCTTTAATTTATATTACCAAAGAAATGCTGCATAAAATAGAATTACCTAAATTACTAGATGAGAAAGTTGATGATTTGGAAGAGTTATATAGTTTACAGCCTGAAATTGCTAGGGAATTAATAAAACAGGATATTAATTTTGATCATTTTGTAAGTGAATATAGAAATTTAGATCCTAATTTTATTGCTAGAGTTTTAGTTGAAATTCCAAAAGAAATTAAATCTAGATTAAAATTAGACTCAGATAAACTTATGGAAGACAATTTTCATGCTGTTTTAGAATTCATTAATAATGGTGAAATTAGTAAGGAAGCTGCTTTGGATGTTTTAGCTGATTTAATTAAAGATGAAAAAATAAATTTAAACAAATATAAAGTTATTTCTGATAAAGAACTTGAATTAGAAATTAAAAAAATAGTTGAAACTAATCCTAATGTTGTTTTTGGAGGGTTAATGGGTGATGTGATGAAAAAATTTAAAGGTAAAGTTGATGGTAGAAAAGTTGCTGAATTGATAAGGAAGTATATGAAATGATATCAGAAGAAAAAAAGACAATCATCAAAAGAGAAAGCAGTTTTGTTAGCTCTTAAAAATGGGATGGCTTTAATAAGAAGAGATTTAGAAATTTATGGTATGCTGCTTTAAAAGCTTTGAAAAAGAAATATTCAAAATAGTTAACTTTCTAATTGTCGAAACTACCATGATGTCTTTTATTATAAATTTTTATTGAATCATTTATAGTTTTTTCTGTACTTTTTGAAACACCTTTAGGATATTTAACGTCTGATATTCTATAAAATATCTCTCTTACTTTATCCTCTTCTAAATCAAACATAATTGTAACTTTCCAAATTCCATAATGGCGCACTTCATTATCGTATATTGAATCTACTCTTATAAATCCCTCTATCTGACCTGTTTTATCATTAAAATAAAAAGCTACATTAGCAAATGATGATCCTGGTATAGAATTATTTGGTCTTAATGATTGGTTTTCAATTAATAGGCCTTCCATACCATCTCTTTTTGAACTTTCCATTAATTCTAAATTTTGTTTAATAACATTTGGTTCCATAATAAAAAGTTTTTTATGTTATTTAAATTACTTTCTAATTATGCAACTCTTGTTGCAATTGATTTTTCTTTAATATTGAAAATTTTGTCAGCATATTTAGCATTAAAGTCACGTATAGAATTCCTTATCATATTTTTAACATATTTAGAAGCATCATAATTATATTTTACCTCAGATATATAAAAACTATAACCTTTTTTATTAAAGACAAATTTAATCTCAAAAATTCCAGAATGTCCAAAATGATAATATGTTTCCCCCTTTGCATTTTTATATTGAATCATTTCTCCAATTCTTATACTTTGTATTCTATCAATAGGCATAAACTCAATCATTCTACCGCTTTCATTGTCTAAAAAGAAAGCTACTAAAACCGATGAGGTTTCTGGCCTTGCTTCTATCAAGTCTATCATTCCCAATTTTTCTGTACTTTCCATTAATTTTAAATTTGAAGCTAATATTTCTTTTTCTGTATAGTCTACTCTTTTAATTATATTTATTGAAGTACCTCCTGTTGATAAAATAGATTCAATTGCTTTTGCCAAATTTCCATAATTTTCATTTCTTTGGACTGGATATCCTTTATTCTCAACTGTTGTATTCAATTCATACTCATATAAAATTCTTTTTGCACAATATTCGAATTTTATCTCAGGATGTATATTTTCATGAATGATTCTAATTGTATTTTTTATTCCTTCTAATACTTCTTGACCGTATTTATTAACCTGAAAATAATTCGAGAAAAAAAATTTATGGGATAATGCCATTAATATTCCCAGAAAATTCCCAAAATTTTTACCAAGAGAATCCCTATTTAAATTGTCAAAATTTCTGTCAAGTGTTTGCATTTTTTCCAATATATATAAAGAAAGTGCTTTGCCTATTATCTCATTTTTTAGTTCTAAATCGAATGCTCTTTTTATTACTTTTTCTATGTCTTCATCATTATAAATTTCATTAATTCTTCTAATTAATTCCTTATCTGATAATTCAGGTTCTAAATTTTCTTCTTTTATTATTTTAATTAATTCCTTCTCAGATATTCTACCTTCCTTGAAATCAGTAATAATTTCTAAATAACGTTTTTTACGTTTCTCAAGCAAACTTCTATTTTCATTCATTAGCCTTTCTTTTCTTAAAAGTCTTTTATTGCTTAATTCAGTGCCTTCCAAAAAAACTTCTGAATGTCGCGATAAGACTTCTGAATACATCTCTTTTTCAACTTCTTCACTTTTTAACTTAAAAGCTTGTTTAAATTCTAATATTTCTTTTTTAATATCATTTTGTCCTATTAAATTAATTATTCTAATAAAGTCTTTTTCAGCATAATCTATTGGAGAATAAACTGCGCCTGGTTTAGACATCTCTTTAAAATAATCAAATGCTCTAGCAATTTTATCCAAAACATCAAATAAATTATGACCAGGAATCTTTTCTGTCATCTCTTTCATATATTCTTGTTTATTAATTAATATATATTCTTTTCTTAATTTTTTGATATTTTATTCTTCAGGGAAATAAGTATATTTATATATTTTCCTTGCTTTGTAATATTTATAAGTTCTAATTATTCCCGAAAAATTTCTTTTTATATTTTCTATTAAATTATAAAATTCTTCATGACCTTGCAATTCTGCATCAAATTCAAAATCTGAACCACTTATTACTCTATCTTCATATATTATATTTGGATGTTGCTTTGCAAATGCTTGTAATTGTTTTAATTTAGTTAAATCTTCTATTTCTAAATCTATTTTGTAATATTCATAACCAAAATTTGAGTAATCAATCAGAGCACGGTAACCTAAAATTATTCTTTTCTTTTCTAGTTGTTTAATCCTATAGTTTATTGCTGTTGATGTTAGATTTAATTTTTTAGCAAGTTCTAATAAATTTATTTTTGCATTTGCTGCTATTAATTTTAAAATATCTAAGTCTACAGAATCAAAATCTATTTTTTGAGATTTACCTGTAGAAAATCCTGAATAATCTCTTAGTTTTTCTTCAACTAAATAATTCCTAAAGTAATGAATATATTCTAAAAATATTGCAATGTTTTGAGAATGAATAAATTTTTTGATTTTTTCTTGAAGCTCTTTATGTGCTGTGTTAAATTCATCTAAAGATTTTACTAGTAAACCAACTGCTATATCCCAATCTCCTTCTGTTTTATATATTGTAAATGTAGACTTCAGTGAAATGAGATAATTAATAATTTGCTCTTCTATATCTAAAGTAGTATCTTGGAATCTTATATATAATCTAGTCAAAATATAACCTATTTTTGAATAATCTATAACTGTATAATAACCAGTTATTATTTTATTATTTTCTAGTTGTTTAATCCTATACGCTACTGTATCCCTATTAAGTTTTAGCATTTTAGATATTTCTTTTACACTTCTTCTTGCATCCTTATCTAATTCAAATAATATATTCTTATCAATTTGGTCTAATTTTATCATATTTTAATAAAAGTAATAATTTATATATAAATCTTTTGATTTTTATGAAAAATTAAGTAATAAATTTAATATAATCTTCAATTATTTTATTATTACTATATGGTGACAAAATGAGAGCATTAATATTACATGCAAATAAATTTGTAACGAAGGTAGTAAGGAATTCAAACAAGCCTTTTGGCATAGAACCAGAAACTGTGAATGAACCTGTGCAAGAGATGAATGAATGTATTGTTGCATTTTTTACTGTAGAAAAATCAGACTCTGAAAATGAACTTGAAAAATTATATAGTGAAATTGCAAAAGCAAGTAAAGAAACTGGAACTAAGAATCTTATGATCTCTCCTTTTGTACATTTATCAAATAACATTGCTGAACCTAAGAAAGCTAAAGAATTTTATGAAAAAATGATGAAAAAATTTAAAGATAGTGAATATGTTGTTGATTCTTCTCCTTTTGGATATCATAAAAGTTTGTTGTTGGATGTAAAGGGCCATCCAACTTCTTTTAGATATAGGGAATTTAATAGTGGGAGTAAATAAAATGAAATATAGAGACTTATGGCCAGCTGGAATATTGTTTACATTTTTTAGTCTTGGAGAATATCTAAATTATAAAAAAAACACTGAAATAAATGAAATTAGGGATTTAGTTAGTCCAATTATTAGGAAAGATTCAAGTTGGTCTCCAAATGCCGCCTATGCAATGATTTTGATAAACTCAGAAGATAAAACTAAAGTTTGTCAAGGTGCAAACAATGGCATTGGAACAAAATATTATGACTTGCTTACTAAAGGTGGTTTAGATTTTAATTTAGAAATAGGTGAATGGTATAGAAAATCTAGTCCTGCAAATGCTGATTCTTATTTTAGTGATGCAAGAAATTTATATCCTATAATGGATAAATTAAATACTTATTGTGGAAGTATAGATGAGGCAGTCGTTGATGCTAAGAAAAGAGATATTGAATGGGAGAGATTTTTACGAAGAAAATAAATCTCTAACATAACTCAAAGTCTTTACAGCTTCTCCTGTCCTTCTTAAATCTAAATAACTAATGTTTCCACCATAATTAATACTTTTAGGATCAAAGTCAGTATGAGACCTGATTAAGATTGGGATCTTACTTTGTCTTTCTTTCAATATATCGATTAATGAATTTCTATTAGCTTGGGGCATTTCTCCTATGATTAACATATCTAAACCGTCTCTTACCTTATCTAAAGCTAACTCAACTTCTTCTATTGTTGTAACGTCGTATTGTCTTTGTAATAAAGTATATGTTATCAAACCTTGTATATGGTTTGTGTCGACAACTAGGATTTTTTTCATAATATGTATTGAAAATTCTAGTTATTTAAAAATATTACAAAAACTTATTCTTTATTTTTTCTCTTTCGATTAAAATTTGACAAGCTTTAAAACTTTTATTCTCTAAACTATTTTATGGTAAACCTTGTATATATTCATGCTTATGTCGAGGATGCACAAATTAAAGGAGAACTAACTGAATTCTATTATGATATAAAATCTGGTAGTTTGGAGGGATTAAGATCGATAAAGCCAGTATTGACTAGATATGCACTAGATGATTTAGCTAGACATTATCCTTTAGATTTTCAAACTGCAGTTAGTGAAAGAGATTTTGTAGGTTTTGGGCTTTGGACTTAATGGGATGATCCAAGTAATATAGATTCTTTTTATGAAAGTGAACTACATAGAAAATTTGTTTCATATGTAAGGGAAAGACTAGATAAGGCCACTTATAGGGTAGTCCAACTTAGGGATAATAAATTTAGTGTAAGAGATATAAATTAAATTAATCCCTTTCTATCTGTAACCCTACAAAAAAGAAACATTTATATATTTGTAGGGTTATAATCATTTATGGTCTTTATAAGTAAAAAAATAATACTTGGGAAGGCAAGATATTATCTTGAGAAATCTATTAGATTGCCAAATGGAAAAATAAAAAAATTTTCCATTTATCTGAGTAATTATATTCCAAATAGACCCTATGAAAATATTAAAAATTGTAATGGTTTGTTAGAAAGTAAAATTATTTATGAGCTTACAAAAATTGCATCTAAGTATTATAAAAAGAATCACATCTTTGATGAGAAATTAATAAAAAAATTAGAAGATACAAAAATAGGCTATAAAAGTATTATTAATAAACTAAGCAAGAAACAGCTACAAGATGTTATAGACCGATTTACAGTCAATTTTACTTATGAATCTAATGCAATTGAAGGCAATTCTTTGACATTAAAAGACGTTACTATGGTCTTACATGAAAAAAAAGCAATTAAGGGTAAAGACCTTAGAGAGATTTATGAAACATTTAACACAAGAGAAGTTATTGAATTGGTTTTCAACAATAAATTGAAGATAAATGAAAAAGATATTATAAAAATGCATCAAATTCTTGTTAAAAATACAGGGGTAAGTTTTGGATATAAAACTATTCCTAATTTTCTACTAGGTAGAAATGTGCAAACAACGCCTCCTGAAAAAGTAGCTGATGAGATGGGCAAGTTAATAGACTGGTATAATAAAAATAAAGATATTCATCCTCTTGAAAGAGCGGCTATATTTCATGGAAGATTTGAAAAAATACATCCTTTTGAAGATGGAAATGGTAGGGTTGGCAGGATTATCGTTAATATAATACTTTTGAACCATTATTATTGCCCATTAATAATAAGAAAAACCCATAGATTATCTTATTTTAATGCATTAGAAAGCTTTGATAATAATCATAAAGATAAATTAGATAGGTTCTTTGTCGAAAGGTATAAAGAAACTTATGAAAAGTTTTTTGTTATTTATCTAAAATACCTTAAATAATCTAAACAAATTTTCTTCATAAGTAACTCTTTTAGAAATTTCTCCCCTAAAATTATTATTTATTAAATCTTTAATCTGATTTTTCTTGTAATTACTTAGTAACCAAGCTAATTTTATAAAAGCTGCTTCTAGAGTCATATCTGAATAATTACCTAGAACTCCTGAATCTTGTAATTTTCTTCCTGTGTCATATACATTCATGTTTACTCTTCCGAATATACATTGTGAAGTCATAACTACTGGGATTTTTTTAGCCAATTTATTTAATTCTTTTAAAATTAATTCATTTTCCTTAGTATTTTTATCTATTTTATTTATTGGTAGATGACCTAAACCAGTTCCTTCTATAATTAATCCATTAAACTTTGAAAACATTTTTACTTCTTCTTTTGATAAATTGGGATGTGCTTTTAGAATTCCTAGTTTTAATTTATCATTGAATAGTTTTAGTTTTAATTTATCTTTATGTTCTTTTTTATGATATTCTTGGAAAAATTCTATTTTACCTTCTTTGTTTATTTTTGCAATTGGATTAGAATTTACAGCTTTGAATGCATCTCTTCTTGAAGTATGTAGTTTTTTAGTTTTACATGCTGGAAGAATATAACAAAAATCATCTCCACTTTTTCCATGCATACATATTCCTACTTCATTGAAATTACTTCTTGTAATAAATTGGGCTGCACAAATTAGATTCATTGCAGCATCTGTACTTGGTCTATCACTGCTTCTCTGCGCTCCAACCAAAATAACTGGCTTATTTAAATTTTCTAGTGTGAAAGACAAAGCTAAACTTGTGAAAGCTAATGTATCTGTTCCGTGAGTTATAATAATTCCATCAACACCTGCTTTGATTTCTTTTTCAATCTCTTTTGCTATAATATTATAATGAACAAACCTAATATCTTCAGAAAACATATTGCCTATTAGTCTTGATTTTATATTTGCTATAGTTTTTAATTCTGGAAACATATTTATTAATTCTGTTGGGCTAAAACTTGGAAATACTGCGCCTGTAGCATAACTAACTTTTGAAGCAACAGTACCACCTGTATGTAAAATTGCTATTGTTTTTAGATTTTTATTAATTTTAATTTCTTCTTGTTGCTTTGGTTTTATTTCTTGATTTTTTCTTAGTTCATTCATGTATAATATGTTTTTTTTATCTAAACCTATATTGTAACCAGAATCTAATTTTAAACTTAATATTTTGGGATCATTGGTATTCATTACTATTCCTTTTAATATTTCTCCAGTTTTTGTTTTTATTTCAACATAACTTCCTGGCTTCATATTATTCCCCCATAAAATGTTACAAACCAAACAGCTTCACTAGGAAAATAAACTGCTTTTACAAATGGAAGCCAAAGAACATATTTAGGTACATCTTTTATCTGCATATTTTCACCTAAATAATTGAAATTTTTATTTGGACCACCTAATTTATTAGTAACTTTATTAATTGCATAATTTTTAGTTATCCATGGAGACCACGCCAATAATAGAAATAAAATTGCAAGTATTAAAATAATTTTAAACTTATTTTTCATATTATTTTATTTTTTTACTAAGTTTATTAATTTTTTCATTAAGATGTTCCATTATTTTTGGCTTTTCATAGAATAACGCTGTTTTTATATGTCTAGGAACTTTTTCTGCTTCTTTAACAGTTTCTTCAACCTCTTTTGTAACAACTTTAACTTCTTCGCCAGTTTCCTTTATTACTTCTTTTGCACCTTTTTCTGCTTCTTTAACTACTTCCTTTACCTGCTTTTCTGTTTCTTTTCTTACATCCTCATTGCCTAATTTAGAAAATCTAATGCTTCTTGCTACTGGTCTTAAAAACCTGGCAAACCTTTCTGATCTGGCAACTTCTTTAGCAACCACTTCGCTTTCTCTTACAGCACCAACAATTTGCTTTTCAACTTCTATACCAACATGAACTACTTTTTGTGTACTAGTCACTGTTTCACCTACACCGAAAAATCCAATAATCCCTTCTAAAAATCTAAAAACTAAGAAAAATGGGAAAATAGCTATAATTTCTATCCAAGAAGCTCTTAGAAATTTTGGAAAATTCTTAATTCTTATATATTTAAAAACAAGATCCAAAACAAAGATAAATATAATAAAACCATCAATGATTTCTACTGCTATGTGGTGTTTAACCATGAATTCATGAAAAGCAAATTCTCCAATTATTATTGCTAATAAGATAACCAGAAGTAAAGGAATTATTTTATCAACAAACACCTCTATTTTATGCAACCAAGGCTTCATAAACCCAGAACCTCTATTATATATTTAAATTTATTGAATTATATTTCAAATTTAATTATGTCTAAAATAGCTATAATTTCTAAAAAATATATATTGTATATAAAAAAAGTTTATATAGAACTTGTCGACACTATATATAAATATAATATTAAAAGTTCAATTTCGTTGGTTTTATTGGGCAATAAAACCTCGGGCATGAAATGAACTTTCTCGGGCAATTCTGTTTGTACTTAGTTATACATTTACAGATCAAGTTTCAACTTGGGCAAGTCAAAACTTTTTCTAAGAGAGGTATAGTGCCACATAAATAAATAGTTTATTGTGGTTCAGTATATATATCATAATAAAAAAAACAGAAACAGGGGGTAAAAAGAATATGGAATTTATCATACAAAGTGCATTGGAGAATGTGCAAAGCACAGTGGATCCAAACATAGAGATAGGAAGAGCAAGCATAAAAGTTATTGGTTGTGGTGGTGGTGGATGCAACATGACTACTTGGTTGTACAAGAAAGGTGTCAAAGGTGCTGAAGTTGTTGCTATGAACACAGATAAACAGCATTTAGATATGATGAGTGCAGATAAAAAGGTCTTAATTGGTAGAGATCTTACTAGGGGTTTGGGTGCTGGTGGTTATGCTAACGTTGGTATGGAGGCTGCAAAAGAGCAACTTCCAGAAATAAAAGATGCTTTGAAGGGTGCAGACATGGTATTTGTTTGTGCTGGAATGGGTGGTGGTACTGGTACTGGTTCTGCTCCTGTTGTAGCTCAAGCAGCACGTGATGTTGGTGCCATAGTAATTGGTACTGTAACAAGCCCTTTCTCAATTGAGAGAGCAAGAGTTGACAAAGCTGAGTTTGGTTTGCAACAATTGAGACAAGTATCTGACACAGTAATTGTAATTGATAACAATAGGTTAGTACAAATTGCAGGCAACCTACCAGTTCAGCAAGCTTTTGCAGTAGCTAATGAATTAGTTGCTACAATGATCAAGGGTATTGTTGAAATTATAGCTGTTCCTAGCCTTGTTAATCTAGACTACGCAGATGTAAAAGCAATTATGACAAACGGAGGAGTATCTGTAGTTGGTGTAGGTGAAAGTGATGGTGAAAGAAGAGTGGAAGAAGCAACAAAAAGAGCACTAACAAATCCTTTATTGGATGTAAGCTATAAGGGTGCTACAGGTGCATTGATTCATGTAACTGGTGGTCCTGATATGACTCTTGATGAAGTAAACAGAATTGGTGAAATAGTAACTGAATCTCTAGATGCTGATGCAAATTGTATTTGGGGTGCAAGAGTAGAAGACCATATGAAGAGTAAAATAAGAGTTATGGCAATTATAACAGGAGTTCAAAGTCCGTATGTCTTAGGCAAGAGCTTAGGACCAACAGCAAGCTTTGAAAAATCCAAGACTATGAGCAGAGAACTTGGAATTGATGTAGTACACGGAAGGCGTTACTAAATCATGCTTTAGGGCTCTAAAGTAGAATTCTTTCTACCCCCTGCCCTAGAGACCCTCGATAAGGCTAAAGTCTGGTTTCCCCTGGACTTTAGCTTTTTTATTTTTCTTTTTTGGATTTTTCTATAATAATTAAGAAAGTACTATTTCTAATAATGATTTTTGTTTTCTTCTAATTGAAATTAATTTAAGATTAACACTACTGTGTGTTCTTACTTGTCTATCTTCATGATATTTTAAATTTAATTCATTTGCTATAAGATTAAGATTTGGCTTTCCTCTGTTTTTTCCTGTTGTATAATAATAAGCGGGATTTTTATGCATTTTGGAAAGATCTAATTCTTCTTCAGCTTTCCAATAAACATAACCTTTTGCAACTACTGCTTCTAGTCTTGCTTCGTCACGTTGTTCTCTTGAAAGACCAAATAAACCCAGGCCTTGGTCTCTTACTCTTTTCCCACTATCTTTATTTTTTTTAATTCCTAATTGATCTAGCTCTTCTTTATCTATCAAACCATGATATTTCTCTACTCCATAATTTCCGCTATGGCCCCTTATAGCAAAACTAATAGATCTTGCAGCTTGATCTATAGTTACTCCATACTTTTCTGGCATTCTATACTTAATTGCTATATCTCTAGGGAAAAATTCACTTTTTCTGTAATCTTCTGCTATTTGTGGATATTCTAATTGTATTCTTCTGCCAAGTGTTGCAGCTTTAATTATCGCAGCAATCTTTCTACTTGGATCATAATTAGTCCGGAACATAGTTAAACTGTAAAAAGAAAAAATTTAAAACACTATCCTAAAAGTTATTATAGATATATGAATATTTTTTGTAATAAATCTTATAAGCAGAGTTGCTTTTGGAAATAATTATTTTTTGTGTTTTTCAATTATTTTAGTTGTATGTCTTTTGATAACATCAACTGCTGGAATTAATTTTCCCCTTTCCTTATCTTCTCTTTGACTGTATTTTTCAAAAAAAACAAAATTCTCCAATGGTTCTCTTCTTGGTTTTTCATCGTATACTTCTGGATATCCTATTGCGAATATTCCTTGAGGTCTTACTTCGCCTGGAATTCCAATTATTTCCTTGATTTTGCTTTCATCAAACGCGCCAATCCATGTTGTTCCCAAACCAAGTTCATGTGCTTTTAACAACATATTTTCTATTGCTGCAGAGCAGTTTTGTACTGCATAAAGTGCTTCTCCTCTAGGCCCAAATAATCTTTTTATTTTTACTACATCACTACAAACAACAATAAATACAGGAGCTTTTGTCATCCAATATTGTTCGTCACATGCTTTTGCTATTTTTTCCCTTGATTCTTTATCTCTAACAACAACAAATCTCCAGTTTTGCACATTTCCAGAAGATGGGGCTTGTATTGCAGCCTCCAAACATTCAGAAATCAAATACCAAGGGACATTTAAATTCTTAAATTTTCTAACACTTCTTCTCTCTTTTAGTACTTGATCTAGTTCCATTTTGTAATTTTTTAGTGTAACGTAAAGTTTTTATCCTATTGATTTATATAAAGGCATATGGATTATATTAAGTTAACGGAGTACTATCAACAACTAGAACAAACTTCTAAAAGATTAGAAAAAACACACATAATAAGCCAGTTGTTAAAGGAAGCTAAGAAAGAGGAAAATGTAGAAGTTATAATAAATTTAGTTAGAGGCAGTGTTTTTCCAGCATGGGATGAACTTAAGATAGGTGTTTCTGATAAAATTATAATTAAGGCTTTAATTACTTCTACTGGCATTTCTAAAGACAAAGTAGAGAAGCTTTTTGCTAAAAATGGAGATCTTGGTATTGTTGCGCAAGAACTTGTAAAAGAGAAAAAACAAACTACTTTCGATACTAAAAAGCTGACTTGTAATTTAGTTTACAGAAAAATAAGAGAACTAGCAGATCTTGAGGGAGAAGGCACTGTAAACAAAAAAATAGGATTAATTTCTGAATTATTAACTTCTGCTTCGCCCCAGGAGGCTAAATTCATAGTAAGAACTATACTTGAGCAGTTGAGGGTGGGTGCTGCTGAAGGAACATTGAGAGATGCAATTGTTTGGTGTTTTTTTAGTGATAAATTAAAAATAAAATACAATAAAGACAATAATGAATTAATAATTCCTGAAGAAACAAAAAAAGAATATGATTATTTTTTAGATAAAATTAAGCATGCTTATGATATAACAAACGACTTTGCAGAAGTTTTTAAAATTATAAAAGAAGAAGGAATAAAAGGATTAGATAAAATTTCTTTAAAGGCTGGAAAGCCGATAAATGTTATGCTTTTCCAAAAAGCTAAAGATATAAATGAAGCTTTTGAAATTGTTGGAAAACCTTGTGGGTTTGAGTATAAGATAGACGGATTTAGATTACAGATTCATTGCATAAATGGAAAAATAATACTTTATACAAGAAGGCTTGAGAATGTAACAAAGCAATTTCCTGATGTTGTTGAAATAATAAAAAATGGAATTAAAGCTGACAATTATATAATAGATACAGAAGTTATTGGAATTGATCTAAAAACAAAGAAATGGTTACCATTTCAAAATATATCTCAAAGAATTAAAAGAAAATATGACATTGAGAAATTGGCAAAGGAAATACCTGTAATGGTAAATGTTTTTGATATTATGTCTTATAATAATGAAAGTTTGTTAGATGCACCATTTCATAGAAGAAGACATATAATAGAAAAAATTGTCAAGGTAACTTCAGATAAGTTAATGCCTATAAAACAAATTGTTACAGATAAATTAGAAGTGGCTGAGAAATTCTATAAAGAATCTTTAGAATTTGGAAACGAAGGAATAATGGCTAAGAATTTGGAAAGTATTTACAAACCCGGTTCAAGGGTTGGTTATGGTATTAAATTAAAGCCAATTTTAGAAACTTTGGATTTAGTGATAACGAAAGCTGAATTTGGTGAGGGAAAAAGAGCTGGCTGGCTTAGTTCTTATACTGTGTCCTGCTGGGACAAGAAAAAAGAGAATTTACTTGAAGTTGGAAAAGTCAGCACTGGTTTAAAAGAAAAAGAAACTGAGGGTACAACTTTTGAAGAATTAACTAAATTACTTAATCCTTTAATTGAAAAGAGTGGTGGAAAAGAAGTAATAGTTAAGCCAAAAATAATTATTGAAGTTGGATATGAAGAAATACAAAAAAGTTTTGAATATAGCTCTGGTTATGCTTTAAGATTTCCAAGAGTTATTATGCTGCGTAGTGATAAAGGACTGCATGATATAAATATAATCACAGACTTAGAGAAAATATATGAAGTTCAGCGCGGGAGAAAATAAATTTTCCATTAAAATGAAGATTATTTCTTGGAATGTAAACGGAATACGTTCTGTTATTAAGAAGGGTTTTTTAGAATTTTTAAAACAAGAAAATCCAGATGTTATTTGCCTGCAAGAGACAAAAGCGCATAAAGATCAAGTTGATTTATTGCTTAAAAATTATCCTTATATTTTTTGGAATGATGCAGAGAAGAAAGGATATTCTGGAACTGCTGTATTTTCTAAAATAAAACCTATTTTTCATTCAAAAGATATTCCAAATCATCATGGAGAAGGAAGAGTTATAACTCTTGAATTTGAAAAATTTTATCTTGTTAATGTTTATACTCCAAACTCTCAACGCGGACTTACTAGGTTAAATTACAGATTAAAATGGGACAAGGATTTTTTAAATAATTTGAAAAGTCTTGAAAATAAAAAGCCTGTTGTATTCTGCGGGGATTTAAATGTTGCACACAAGGAAATAGACTTGAAAAATCCAAAAACAAATAGAAGAAATGCCGGATTTACTGATGAGGAAAGAAATTCCTTTGATAAAATTATTCAGAACGGATTTGTAGATAGTTTTAGAGAATTTAATAAAGAACCGGGAAATTATACTTGGTGGAGCCTTATGTTTAACTGCCGCAAGAGGAATATTGGCTGGAGAATTGACTATTTTTGCATATCAAAACTATTAAGAAAAAAATTAAAAAATGCATTTATACTTTCCAAAGTTCTTGGATCAGATCATTGTCCTATTAAAATTTTAATTGATTTAGATTAAAATATTATATATCATTAGGATAATTATTTTATACAAAAAATATTTGGTGCACTGTTTGTATATAAATTAGTACTATACATTCAGTAACGAAAACCTTTAAATATCAGTTTATTACTACTATTACAAAAAGACATCACTTTAAAAAATTGGGTGACAAAGGGGGGCTTTTAATGATTGTAAGAGAAGAACTTTTAAGCAGGTTAAGGAGATATTTTAATCTTAATTTATATGAGGTTCGTATTTGGACTGCACTTCTTTCACGTGGGGTTTCTACTGCAGGAGAACTTAGTGACATAGGACATGTACCTAGAAGTCGTGCGTATGACGTTCTTGAAAGTTTAGAAAAGAAAGGCTTTGTCGTTATGAAACTTGGAAAGCCAATAAAATATCTTGCTGTTGAACCTGGTGAGGTTGTTGAAAGGGTTAAGAAAAATATCCAAGTAGAAGCAGATCAATCTCTTCTTAAATTAAAAGAGTTAAATAACACTGATGTATTAAAAGAATTGGATACACTGCACAAGACAGGGATTGAATTTATAGATTCAACTGATTTATCTGGAGCAATAAGAGGAAAACACAATTTATATACACATTTAGAATTGTTGGTTAAGGGTGCAGAAAAATCTGTAACAATAGCAACGACATCTAAGGGTTTTGTTAGAAAGGTAGAAGCATTAAAACCTGTTTTACAGAAACTTAGTAAAAAGGGAGTTAATATAAGAATTGCTGCTCCTCTAACTAAAGACTGCCAAAATGCAGTAAAAGACCTTAAAGGTGTTGCAGAAATAAAGGATTGTGGAAAATTAGCTGCAAGGTTCTGTGTTGTGGATGGAAAAAACCTATTATTTATGGTAATGCATGATGAAGAAGTCCATCCTACATATGATGTAGGTGTATGGGTAACCACTCCATTTTTCGCTGGAGCATTAGAAAATTTATTTGATCTAGCATGGAAAGAATTTGAACCTGCAAGCAAGAAGTTCAAAGAATAATTTTCTTTTTTTCATTTATATTTTAACATAATAAAAATAATAATTGCTTATTTTTTAATCTAGAAACATTTATATAAGAATTAAACCCATATTTTTATATGAATAAAAAAGCGGTAGTTATTTTTGTAGCACTTTTTTTATCTGTACTATTTTTATCAACTCTTGGAAGCGTTTATACTGGAAATGTAGTATTGCAGCAAACAGAAATTACTCTAAGCAATTACCCTTATCCTTTTGTTAAGAATAATGTTCCCAATGATGTGTTTATTGTTATTCCTTATGATTATAGTTATGATGATTACAGCACTGCGCAATTTATATCTAACTCATTGAAGGGAAACAACCTTTTAGGACCTGAAATTTAATATTAATAGGAAATCCTTGCAATAATGAAGTTATTTCCAATGAATTGGCAACTGTTGAATGTGATTTAGGATTAGAAGAAGACCAAGGTCTTTTAATATTAATAAATTATGACAGAACAAGCACTTTAGTAGTTTCTGGTGATTTAACTAAAGCTGGTTTAGTTTTAACCAATTATAATTTTTATCCTTTAATGAAGAAGATTATTATTGTTGATGGTGAAATTGGGAATTTAGTTTTGAATTATCATTGAATTATTGCTTTTTGAAGAGACTTAATTAAATTTTTTAGAAATTTATTTCTTAATTTATAATTAATATCTTTTAAAGATAAAAATGGGCAAAAATCTTCTATTTCCATTAATAACATAGAGTTATCTCCTGTCTTACACATATCTATTCTTTGTATTCCATATTTTAATTTATTCCAATTGGAAAATTGGTTAGCTAAATTAATCTCATATTTATTTGGCTTATAATACTTTAAATCCCAACGATCTTTACTTGTATACAGTGTATACTGGAGTTTTTTATCTATGAAGTAAAATGAAATTTCTTTTTTTATTTTTAGCAATGGTTGAATTATATAATTTTTTGGATTCTCTTTTATAAGGTCATCTTTATTTAATATTTTTATTCCAAGAGAACTTCCTCCATTTATTGGTTTTATTATATATTTTTCTGATTTTGGCAATGTATTTAATTCTTTTATGTTTTTTGTTGTTGGTATAACTTTATAACCTAATTTGTATAAATCTACTAAATAATCTTTACCCCTAATATCCCCACTACCAGAATATAAATCATTATAAAGTTTAAATTTTTTCTTTAGTATTCTTTTCAAGTTATATTTTTTTACAGGCCATATATTTCTTATCAATAATAAATTAAATTTACCTATGTTTTTTGTTTTATTTATGTCAATTAATTTTACATCAAAACGTTTTTTTAATAATGAAGTTAAGAAATTATCTTCACCATCCTGATCATTTTTTATATTTGTCAATAAAAATATCTTATTCATTTATTACAACTAATTTTGTATTACTATTAAAGTTTTGTGTTTTATATTCAGATATTTGACTTCTTGTTTCTTTGTATATTTTAGTTAACTCAACACTTCTCTGTTTTATTATTTGAGAAGGCAGTTGTTTTATCTTGGAAGCTAAAGTTCTTGGCCTTGATGCAAATTTACTTATATTAATAACTTCAAATTTTAATTTTTTAACTAAATTTAGCGTTTCTTTAAAGTTCTCTTCTGTTTCTGTTGGATAACCAACTATAATATCTGTGCTTATTGTAATTCCGGGATGAACTTTTCTAAATTTGTTTATTATGTCTTCAAATTCTTCTATAGTATATTTTCTTTTCATATCTTTTAGAACTTTATTAGATCCTGACTGAACAGGAAGATGGACAAACTTTTGTATTTTTGGATTTTTATAAATTTCAATTAATTCATTTAAATATTTTCTTGTATGTTCTGGATTTCCCATTCCAACCCTTACTTGATAATCACCTTCAATTTGTACAACTTCCTTTAATAAATCAACTAAATTGTAACCTAAATCAAAACCATAACAGGCGTTGTCTGTGCTTGTTAAATTTATTTTTTTGTAACCCAATGAAACATATTTTTTTACCTCTTCAACAATTTTTTCTTTTGGATATGAAACTAAATCTCCCTTTGCAAGCTTTGTTGAGCAAAATGCACAAAAAGATTTACAACCTTCTGCAATCTGGACTGAAGCAATTTTATCTTGGTTTAATTTTGGCAATCCTAATTTTATTTCTTTTCTCTTGTTTGTTAGAACTATTTGTTCATTATTCATAACTTTATTTACTGTTTCAGGAATTTCAGTAATATTTTGAGTAGAAATTAGTGCTACTCCTTTTTTCAAGTATTTTTCTAATTTATCCTTTTCAGCTACGGGCATACATCCAGTAATTATTAGTTTTTTATCTTGAAAATTATTTTTTGTATTTTCAATCCGGCTGAATATTTTGTTTACTGTGACATTTTTTACTGCGCATGAATTTATTATTACAACATCTGCTTCTTCTATATCACTAGATATTTCATGCCCTGCCTCGAGTATTAAACCTGCTATTATATTACCGTTATCATAGTTAGCAGTGCAGCCATAATTATCTAAGTATATTGTTGCCATAAAAATTAGCAAAGAGTTAATTATTTTAATATTTCCTTTGTAATAATTCAAACTATATTTTAAAACATGAAAGAATTTAATAAGTATTAATTTGGAATAATCTTATGAATGAACGAGAAATTCGTGGTAGTTATAAAGAATTAGTAGATTTTATTAGTAGACTTGATTCAAGTTATAATCATTTAGAGTTAATTTTAATAGATTTGGAAAATCAAGAAAGAATTGATGGTGCTGAAACACCTGTACCTTATGCAAAAGTTATTGAAAACTACACTCTTTCATCATATAGTATTTCTGATAGGGACCCAATTGCTAGAACTGAAGTGCAGGTTTTTGATGGTTCTTATCCTCTTGGAAAACCTTGGAAACCTCTGGAAATTAAGATAAAAGTCGATGGACATTCGTATGTTCGTGATACATCTCTTTGGCCAAAATATTTTGAAATGATAAAAGCAAGGTTAGTAGACTTAATTGAAAAAGGATATGTTGTTGGTAGTTTTGAAGTTATGAAAAACCAAAAAGATGATTTTCCAGGGGATATTGATGCAGAAGAAGTTGTGAAGGGTTATCCAAAAAGAGAATAATTCATACTTCTAAATTCTTTAAGGACTTCTGAATCAGACATAGCTTTAGACATATGCATACACTCTCAAAGATATTGTCCTAAGCTTGGAGCTTTATCCTAGAAGATAAGTGTCCCAAGCGAAGGGCAAGATTAATTGATATGTTCCTGTTTTTATTCTTTTAGCAACAGAAGTTTTCATATTATTAGAAGTCTAAAATTTTATTTAAACTCATTGTGGCTGCTTAGAAGTAATAAATTATAAATTATATTTAGCTCTAAGAGAATACAATCTTTTTCTATATTCTGCATATGCTTCATCATGCTTATCAATAACTAAGAGCCATATATCATTTCCCTTTACACAATACACCAATCTTATACTATTAGTTATAGCTTCACGATAACAATTTTCTCCGCCTGATAAGTGTTCTAGTCTTAATGGATTCTGTTTAATTTTCTGTTTTTTCTTATAAAATATTTCTAATTCTTTTTTGTCTAATTTATCTAGATCTTTAAATAAATATGGGTGCTCTTTTATTATCCACTCACTCAACTTTTATTCCCCTTTTTATTAGGTATTCATCTAAGTCTTTTTCTGTTTTAGCCTTAACTTTTCCTGTTGATAGATCATTAGTTCTTTGTTTTACTTTGTTATCTAGAGCCCTTTCTACGTCATCTATTAATATTTCTACATCTGTTAGAATCTTACTAAATATTTCTTTAGGTATAGTTAAGGTTTCCATAAATTTACTTATATATTTATCTTTATATATCTATCGGGCAAGTTTCTATAAATTTTTTATAATTTCATT
>JACPCE010000015.1 GCA_016179945.1 Candidatus Woesearchaeota archaeon
AAAATCAAAACCAAACCTATAACAATGATAGCAAAGATATAAAAAAAAGGTTGTGAAAGTAACTGTCCTCTTTTCATTAAATTTTCAACATTAAATAAGATTATATATCTTTCTAATAAAAATTATAAAATAATATTCATCAATAGGAACTGAAGGAAAATGAAAAGAAAATGTTTAGTATGTGACAAAGGAATATTAGAGAGAACTTTGATTAATTCAATTTTTTGATGATTTTTTCTTGTGGAACTTAATTGTTTATAGTTTAAATGACAAAATAATTTTCATAAAACTAATTATTCAAACTTCTCTATAATTATTGAACTAGAGGGTTATGTTTTTTGTTGCAATGGGAAATAGATGTAATAATTGCAATGAAGAATTTCCACTAAAGGAAGAAAATCATACGTTTATAGAAGGAGCAAGAAAATTATAATAGGACTTATAAATTAAAGCTGTGCAATCTGTATAAACGCAGGAGACATTGTATTGTTAAACTGGTCTCTGCAAATTATATAATACACATTTGAATTAGGAACTGTACTGCTAAATACTTTTCCTCCAGTTCCAACAGGATTCATCAAGTTTCCTTCTATATCATAATTAAATACACCATCAATACTATCTTTACATTCACTCTGCTCATTTACTTCAATTATAAACTGTGGTGGTTGGAAGCTTTGATCTCTATAAACTTTCGTTATTATGGGAGCTGTAACATCTTTCTCAACATTGAACTTTATAGTTTCAAACTTTCTATTGCCGGCATCATCATGGCATCCCACATAAAATGTTTGTAATCCGCTTCCTGGAGTCCAAGGCTGTGTATGCAAACTAGATTTTGTATTCAAAAATTCTGTCATGGCAGCAAAATTTTCTTTGTTCTTTTCATCTGTTGTATATTTGCATATTGATTGTCCATTAAATAATGCTCCTCCAGAAGTACGAACTTCCAAAGTTACATTAACTATGGCACCGCTTGTTTTTATTGTTCCTGTAGGTCCAACACTATCTATTTTCAATGGCTCGCTACCTCTTAATACAACACTATAAGCTTCTTTATTGAAATTTCTAGTGTCTTTATATCCTGGTTCAGGATGATCTCTGCATTTAAAGTAAACAAATTGTGCCATTCCTGCTTTTGAAACAAATCCGCTTGGTGCAGGACCGACACCAGCAAATCCTTTAACTCCCCTAATAAATTTGCATGAATAATATGGTGGTGCATCAGGCATATTAGATGGTGTCTTGCAGGAATTAGTTTCATTCATAGAAGTAAACTCAAGAGGAACATAACTGTATCTGCATTCAGAAGGTTCGTTTACAAATAAAGTAACATCAGTGTATGTTGCACCATTCATTAAATAAACTTCCTTATCCAAGAAAGTTTGGTTTACTAAACCAGCAGGCACAGGAGGAGATAAGCTGCTTCCAACTATTGATGGTGCTGTTAAATCAGGCTCGCTGGAAACATCAAACTCTATTACATAATCTGCTTCATTTGCATTTCCAGAAGCATCTATACAACGCATATATGTCTTATAATGTCCTCCGCCAGTTAAACTAATTCCGCCAGTTGTGTTAACTCCTTTGCTTGCAGGATAAACCATTGTATTCATATGAAAATAATTAAAGACATTTCCTCCAAAGTAAATATTCTCCATTTCATTATACCTCTTGCTATGTTGGAAGCTCATCTTGCACTGGCTTGGCTCATCTGTCTTAATACCCATAGCAAACGGTGAATATATTGGAATAATTTTCTTAACTTTAAATCCTGCAGCAGTTTTCTCTATGTCTTTAGCAGAAATATTTAATGTAAATACTTCAGGCCAGGGTTCTATTTTTGGTGAACTAGTATCAAACTTGCTTACAGAAACACAATTTTCTTCAGTAGTTCCTTTGTTAACTAACTCGCATGTTGGTCCTAAACTTTTGCATCTATATTCAGAACAAGTTTTAAATGCTCTTATATCTTTAGGTGTTTTATCTACATTTACATATCCTCCTTCTTTGCCAGGATTAAATTGTGTATTGCATCTCTGGCATGGATCACCAAACTGACCTAGTTCTGTTTGTTTATAAACTGGTGGTTGCCATGGCTGACATGTTGTTGTTAAATCAATTGGCTGTGTGCTTTCTAAGAAAACATCACCTAATTGATAAATAGTATAAATCCACATAGCAGCACTTACACCAGTCATTACTTGTGAAAATGTGCCTGCAGTCTTTTCAGTACTTTTAACAGCAGCTTGACGGGCATTATCAACAGTACTATCATAAGCTTGAGTACCTACTTCCTTAGCTTTATCAACAGCCTGTTCTTGCGCTTTTTTTATTATTTCCTCTTGTGTTTTTTCAGTTAACTTTAAGAGATTTCCCTCACTAACTTCTTTCTCAATAGCTTTTCTTCCTGCGTCTTCAAGTGTTTTTTCATAAGCCTTACTAGAAGCCTTTAATGCTTGATCTTTAGCAGCACCAGCTGCTCTCTCACCTGCAGTCTTAGCAATTTGTTGAGTATATGTTCCTTCTGCAGCCTTTAATCCTAATTTTTCTGCTGTCTTAGGAAATACAAATCCAACAAGTTTCGAAACTAAAAATCCTAAAGGAGATGAACTAAATCCAACGCCAAAACCTGCTGCAGATTTAAACATAACTCCTCCAATAATGCCTCCAACTATAGAAACACCTGCACCTATAGCAGCAGGTCCCAGCCACCCTTGTCCATCAATATCTGGCTGTCCAAATAAAGCTCTGACAAACTGATTGCTTAATTCCTTCTTTGGTATATTATAATTAAAGAAAAAACCTCCTTTAGTCCAGTCAGGATCTCCTATTTTCTCTAAACTACCTGGCACTCCGCCACTCTTCTCAAAATCAACTACAACATTTCCTCTTTCTGGATTTGATTTTCTTTCAGCTATTTTATTTGGGTTCTTCAAAGCATAATCATATATTTCCTTATTAGTAACTTGTGTATTTGTAAATCCTGAATAACTCAAACTAAACTTCTTGTCAACACCGCCATATCCATATAAGAAATTAAAATCAGCTCCGCAGTCACCCATTGACCTGCATAAATTATTTGATCCTTGTAAATAGTCCTGACTTAAACATTCACCGCCGCTTAATACCTGCCACCCAGATTCTCTCTGAGAAAGTCCAACTATTAATCCAGACAAACCACCGCCTATAGCAATAGGAACTAAAGCTAATCCTCCACTAAGAAAACCAGCAAGAACAGCGCCAGCAGCAGCTGCAACAACCCCGCCAACAGCACTTGAAGATTCTGTGCTAGCTCCGCAAGAACCAAATAAACTATTCCAGCCATTGCATCTAAACAGCATAGTACACTTAGAATTAGCTTTGGCACATATGTTAGATCCTTCACCCTCCCAAAATTTAAAACCTGGACTAACTGCAGGTACACATCTGCTGCCACTCCAATAACAATCTCTATTAGAACCTAAGCAACATGTCTGATCTTTTTCTAATGCTTGTTTATATGTTTGTGAATCCATTGTCAAAGGATTAGCAGTATTGCATTCATCAACACATGGCTGCCACTTATTTGGAATACACCTAGATTCAGTATATTTTTTATTTACTGCATTTCCACCAGAAGACTTAAAATTTACATTAACATCATTATAATAACAATACTCTTCTCTAAAATCCTTGCATGGCTCAACTAATTCTTGTCCTCCAATACATAAATGTCTATAATATCTGCTTCCTGGTGGGTCTTTTCCCTGCCTGTCAGCAGTACTAAACTGGTTAAACAACTGGTTCTGATCTTGGTCATCAAAAGTACACCAGCTTTCTCCATTTAAAATTCCTTCCTCAGAAATACTAGGCGTACCCCTTCCTTTGTAATTAATCATATTTACAGATAATTTATTATTTGCCTTGTCATTAGCTGCTCCACCCTGACAATCTAATCTCTCACAAACATAAATTCCATCTTTATTAGAATCACTGCAAAGAGTTCCGGTATTATAATCACAGTTTCCATCAGCTCTTGCTCCGCCATAATTTCTTAGATCTATTCCAGTAACAATTCCTTCTGGATTTCCACAGCTGTCTTTCCAATAAACCCTGTCATCATTAGGTAAACATGTAGTTGCTCTTGGATCGCCTGAATTATGTGGAGCACAATCACAAACATTTCTCAAACCGCTGCAAAAAGTATCTTTATAAAAACCAGTACCGTTCAATACGCTCTCAACATTGCATTCTGATTTAGCACCATATTTGCATCTTCTATCAGCACTAACGCAACATCCCTTCTCAGTATTTTTTGCCAAATTCAAACATTCTTGTTCACTGCCTACATTGTCTCTAAAATCAACTTCCAAATCTGGAAACTTACTTGTTTCCTGAATGCATCTGTTTCTAGTAAGGTAAGCAGCCTGTGTTCCAATTATACAGCAGCCAATCTTACATTCAGCAACAGAACTGCAGGTGTTGTCTGTAGAATAACTTCCCTTGTAGCCTTTTTCACAAAGTGCTTTAGGATAGTTGGCATAGCAAAAACCATTGACGCCAGCACAGCATCCAGGTTTACAAAAGCTTGTTTGGTCACAGCTAGTTGCAGCTTTCAAAACACCAGGACTTGTACATTGATCTGTAGGAACATAACTGCAAAAATTTCCAGAGTTATCTTTTTCACAGCAAACAGACTCCTGTGCATAAGCACTTGTTGTATTAAAACTAAAAACAAGTGAAAATATTAAACTTAGTACTAGAAAAATCTGTGCATAAGCTAAAACTTTTCTAGGATTCATATATTTCTTTCACCTTCTACAGCAAACCAAAACTCAAAAGTACTGTCTTTTTTCTGTATTTTGTATACTTTATCAGGATAAGGCTTGTCTAAATTAATAATATACTGTCCTCTCTTATTTAACATGTATAACAATTGTTCAAAAAATCCAACTCTTGCTTCTGCATTAACAATATCAACAGAAACAGAATAAATTGATTCTATTGGTGCATCAAAATTTAAATTTAAATCTCTTATAGTATATTGGTTTTCATCTCTAGTAATTTTAACATCATAATGTGCTTTCACAGCAATACCAGCATCAGAAGATAAAACAGATGTAGTAATTTTACCAGCTGTTACTGTATATCCAAGTCCGCTTTGAACTAAATCTCTATCTACACAACTATTAACCCCCTCATTTATTTCTGTATTTAAATTTCCAACAAGCTCATCAAATGAAGGCATAACATTCAAGCACTTTTCATCATTTAATACATTCAAACAATAATAACTAACTCTGTTATCCTGATGAAGAATGTATCTTGTCGGCTCAAAATTTCCTCCTTGTCTGCTAAATAATTTCAAAGCGTCATCTGTAACCTTAGTAACACATTCTCTAAGATTATTTTCAATTGGCTTGCCCTTGTCACCTAAAAAAACATTTGGTGAAATAAAAAAACCATACTCATTTCTCAAAAAAAAGAACAAGGCAACAAGAATTACAATAACAATTCCCAAAATAGCAAAGACTGCTACTTGACCTCTTTTATCCATAAGATTAATCATTTTTTATTATATTTAAGCTTTTTTACTGTACCACATTGCCAGACGAATAAATATTAAAATTGATTATGTGATTAAATCTATCAGAGCATTTTACATTAATGTAATCAATATTAGTAAATTTAGTCGAATGTTTGACATTATTAGTACTATCAAACTCAGTCATATTAGAAAATATGAAATTAGAATCATCAGAATGCCTACAAACACTAATTTCATCAGTTAAAACATTTAAAGTCCCAGAATCTAAACTTACTTTAAGTATTTTTGGAGGATTATCATCACGTATCATATTAAAATTAGCTTGACTTTTAGCTTCATTTCCAGCAATATCAATGCATTTAATATATTCTATATAATTTCCTGTAATCCTAGGCCCTATTACCTGAGTACTTACACTGGAATTTGTATTAAAAAATTCATACCATTCAAGTGTACTAGATAATGCAGAACAAACAGCTTTTCCATTTTCTGCACCATTAATAGTAGTAACTTGCAAAGTAAAATTACTATCATAAATAGTTCCACATTTATCATCAAAACTATTTAAACATTTAACACTGCTTATATTCAAAGGTTTACTCCTTGTTATTTTATATCCATTATTGCTCGGAAGTGGATCTATATTAGTATTATTCTGTTTGTCTTGGCATCTAATATAAAATATATTAAGGCCTTCTTGAATATCTGTTAGTATCATGTCGCAGCCTTTTGTAGGTGTTGTACAGCTAAATGTATCTTTCATAGTAATATAAGGATCATTAGTTTTACTCCACCTGCATTCAGCTTTCTCATTTAATTTTAAATTTACAGAAGTTACATCAGAATTATATTTTACTGCAGAACCATCTTTAGGTTCAATACTAACAAAAATAGGAGCTCCTAAATCTTGCATCTTTGCAACTTCCAGGTCTATAGTATAAGTAGGAGAAGCACCTTGAGGATTCCCACAAGTATCCTTACAAAGAACATGCATTGTTTTTTTATCTCCAGGTAACAAATCTTTGTCAGCTTCTAATTTTACAGTGTGCACTTTTGAGGCTTCTGCTTGACTAAATCCTTTTTTTAAATCATCATATTTAGATTTTCTTTCCCAATCCCATCTACAAATTGCAAGTTTATCAGTTTGTATTCCAACAATGATGTCTGTATTTGCTTTTACAAAATTAATATTATAACCCCCATGACCAACATCAGCAACTTCCTTAACAGCACTGCAACTAGCCTCAGGGCCATTAGGTCCATTGTTCGAAGTGCAAACTCCAGGATTTAATTTATCTAAATTAGTTAATGGAGATCTTTTTGGACTATTAACAGTACACTTTTCTGCAAGACATTTAGGGCCCTCATTGGTCTGAGTGTACTTACATCCCTGCCCTAGACTCCAACATAAATAAGGAGTACAATGATGCAATCCACCAGCAGTTAAATCAACATATTCCTTTTTCTTCTCTCCATTGGCTAAATATTCTCTGTATCCTGGCTCATTACATAAATTACAATTCTTACTTCCCAAAGGAGGTTGCCAAGGACTGCAATCAATTATAATTTTTTGTTCTGAAGTTTTCATAGTTGTTGAAAATACTACTGCAATAATAATTAAAACTGCAGCAACAATTAAACCCCAAATAGTTGAAGCACTTGCGCTAGCAGAAGCAACAAGACCTGTGGTAACAGAAGTTGCAACTGTACTAGCAGTAGTGGCAGCTGCAGCAGCACTAGCACCAGCAGCCGTTCCAGCTGCAGCTCCTGCAGCTCCAGCAGCTACAGCAGTTGCAGTTGCACCAACTGCAGCACCAGTAGCCAAAACTGCAGTTATAGAAGCACCAGTAGCCAAAGAAATTGCCAATATTCCAATAATAGCAGACGCACCGATAGTAATACCAATACCATACAATGCTTTTACACTATCCTCCATAAAAGAATTATCAAATATTGCATCTTTAGGAAGTTCAATTTTTAAAAGATTTTTATATCTGGAGAGTTCATAAAAATCATCTGGTAAAACCTTTATATCATCTTGCTTTTTATAACTGCCAGGATCTTTAAGTGATATAGAACACTGATTAACTAACTCTACAGCCTTACTACCTTTAGCATAATCAACACCATCAGCATCAATAAAATCTATTCCTTTAACTTCGCCAGTAAGAACTGCATTATACGTAATAGCAATATCCTTGACTTCACACTCTCTTGAAAATCCTAAATTACTCCATCCACCAGCCAAGTTAAAGTTAGCTCCGCAATCACCTAAAGATTTACATAAATTATTTTGATCATATGCTGCTAATTTAGTATAAGAATCACATCCTGCTTCGCAATGATAATTGCTGCCCCACCCATATGTTAACCAAAATGTTTTTATTTCTATATCACCAGGAGTACAAACTCCTTCATTGTTCTTAGTACCTGGCGGAACTAAAGGTAAACAAGTACCTTTATTATCCTGGGGTCCAGGTGGCGGAACTTCTGGTTTATTTGGACAAACATATTCATCTGGATTTTTAGAATTTTTTTTATTAATTTCACATTGTTCAGAATAAATACGCTGATCATCAACAGGTTTAGGAGGACCGCTAGGCAGCCATAAACAACTGCCTGAAAATTTGCCTTTGCAGCAAGCTTCATCATTATTACACACAGAACAAGATTCCTTAGCAGCCTTATTTGTTACGCAAGCAGCTTGGTCCATGGAAATTCCCTTAAATTGAACACAAAATTCTTCTCTATAGTCTCTGCATTCATCAACTATTTCTTTTCCATTATAACAGGTATGAATATAATGTCTTGTTCCTGGTAAATCCCTGCCAGGTCCAGCATCAGCATCATACTCGCACCAGCTCTCTCCATTTATTCTAAAAGGATTTCCATGAAATAAAACACCAGAACTATTATCATTATCATAAACTCCGTCTCCATTTTCATCAACAGTAGGATTGTCCCATAAAGAAGAAGAAATACAGTTTAAACTTTTACAAAAAGCAGTACTGTTTTCCTCAGTGCATAAATTACCGTTAGAATAGCTGCAATCCCCGGATTTACCATCCCCAGCAACAGTTGCAATCCTGGTAGGATTTCCGCATTTATCAAACTCATAAACATCTTCACCACCGTCTAAAATAGGAGCACAACCCAATTTCTTTTTCTCAGTATCTTTATACTTACAATTATTACAATCATTTATGCCTTGAGGAAGACCATCACAAGAACTATTTTCATAAAATTGTCCGCCATCTGCGCTGCATTGAGAAAATGTAGTAGATTTACAATTATTGTTAGTTTGACTTTCTTTTAGAATACAGCATCCTCTTGTATTAGATCTGCAAACATTTAAACATTCAACTTCTTCTTTTACATCAGGATTATATTTTAGCTCTAAATTTGGATAATTGCCTGTTAAATCCTTACAATTTTGTTCAGTCATTAACCCGCATTGTGTGCCAATAGCACAACAACCCTTACTGCACTCTTGAACATTACATGAAGAATCAGAAATAACTTCTCCTTTTAGATCATTAACACAAGTATTCAACGGAACATTCTTATAACATCCTTGTCCGCTGCTTCCATAATAACCTAGTTTATTTAAATTACAACAAACAGGCTTACAAACACCCACAGATTCACAACTTCCTCCAAATATTCCAGATTTAGTATCACAATTATCCTTGCTAGTATATTGGCAATAATTTCCAGTTTTAGTTTTTTGACAACAAACCCTGTTATCCTGAGGAGCAGAAGAAGCTAAAAGAGAATTACTTATTGAAAAAACAAAGGCTAAGCTAACTATTAAAAATATTTCAAAAAATGCTTTAAACATAGTACTCTTCTTCATTCTATCCTGCCTTCAGGTCTTTCAAACCTGCCAATGCCTTCTATTGCAAAATAAAAATTAAATTCAGGATTATTTGTTAAACTAATCTTATAAACTTCATCAGGATATGGTCTTCTGACATCTATAAAATACTTATTGAATTTATCCTTATTGTATTGGACAATTGAAATTTTACCGCCTGATGCTTTAATCTGTATTAATTCATTGGCAACTATTGATAAATCACCCAAAGGAATTTTGATATCATACAGTAAATTTGAAGACTCAACAATAATATTGTCTTTCTTTAAAGAAATCTTAGTGTCTAAATTTACTAAAATTTTATCATTAAAAATTTCTGTCTTAATAATAAACTTACCTAAATTTAAAACATAGTCTTTGTTTTTAAATTCTTCTAAGTTGACACATTTATTTATTTTGTCAGGCAAATAATTATCTAATTTGTTTTGTAAGTCTAAAATTATTATTGGTTGGCTTAAACAAGTATTTGTGTTGTTTATTTCCCTACATAGAATAGGATATTTAACACCATAATAATTAATATAAGAACCATAGCCTTCAAATTCTCCGCCATTTTGCATAAGTAATTGAGAAGCTTCGCTAGTCTCTTTAGACACGCATTTTCCAATCTCATTTTTAATATTGTTTAATTGTTGATTTAAATATTCTTGGGGGTTTGTTGGTTCTTGTCTTATAGTTTCCGTAATTTTATCTTTAAATAAAAAAATAAGTGAGAAAATAACTATTAATATTACGCCTATAATCACAAAAACTGAAACCTGTCCTCTTTTTTTCATAGTTTACTAATATAAATATCCAAATCTCTTTTATTATTAAATTTATCCTCGCATCTTACCCTATAAAAATTACTATCTATTTTAGTAGTATGTTTAAATCCATCATCTGTATCAAAATTAGTTGAATTTGTAAAATCATTAATGTTCTCATTTATATAATGGCATTTAGTAAGCTCATTTGTTTGTAAATGAAGTTCATTTCCAAACCTGTATGATTTTATTATTTTTGGTGGAATTTCATCTCTTTCTATACTAATGGTTAAATTGGTTTGAGCAGTATTTCCAGCAACATCATTGCATAAAAATTTGACTGTTATTAAACCTGTCTTATGCTGGTATCCTGTTTTCTTATGTAATGTTCCATATGTGGGCTCTGGAATTAATTTTGTATAATCTGGAGCAGGCTCAGTAAACACATCATAGCTAAATTCATCAACTGCAAATTTGCATTTAGCCTTGCCTTCTTCAGCTCCTCTGTTTGTTTTTATAGAAAATGTAAAATTATTATCATAAATTTTATCACATGTTTCTCCTAAACTGTGTAAGCAAGTTATACTGGAAATTTCTAATTTATTTGTGCCTTTTACTAAATAACTTTCAGTAGGATAAGGCTGCGAAGCTAATCCATTAATTCCTTGGCAGGCAAACCAGTATTTATTTTCTCCAATTTTAACATTTGTTACAGTAGCACTGCATATTTTTCCGCCATTCTGAATATCTCCACCAGCATCACAACCAAAACTAGTCATTGCCTTGCTCTCAATTAAATCAACTCCCCCTTGCCCGCCACCAGGTATCACTTTGGTAATATTGCCCATATCAATAAAACTAACACTTTTATTATCCCACCTGCATTCAATAACATCTCCAAGAACATTCAAATGCAAAAGTTTTGTAGTCATTCCATTTTTGACATAAATATTTCCAGAATCTGGAATAACATTATATATTAGAGGAGCACCAATACTTTTGCCTTTAGCAACTCTAAACTTAACATGTGCCTTGTTGCTTTCATCAGCTTCTGCATTGCTGCAAGTAACAAAAACATTATAATCTTCTGGTTTATTAACCAAAGGAGCCAATCTTAATGTATGAACTGCTGCTATTTTTCCGCCATCAGGAGAAGGAAGATCTTTAGAATTTATCATATCTTCACTAAAACTATACTTGCAATTTGTTATAGTATCTCCAGCAGCCTGGCCAACTGCTAAAGTCTTAAAATTAATATCTAAAGCAGTATTATCTTCCAAATATCCTGGAATTTCTGCACTTGGATTGCCAGCATCATTATTAATAATTAATTTATCTGCGCTACATACCTTATCTTTAATATTTGTACTGCAAACAAATTTTGCGCTTGTGAATTCAACTTTAGGTTTGCTAAACTTAGTTTTGGGAACACAATAAGATCCATTAGTATCTTCTACATAACTACAAGCACCTAAACTCCAGCACATATAATTTGTACATTTGTAAGCGGGTTTTCCATCACTTAAACTTAAATCAACATCAGGAAGCAAACCATTTTCACTAATTTTCTTATTGCACTTCCAGCAGTCAGAATTACTAAAAGGAGGTTCCCATGAAGTACAGTTAACATGAACAGGACTTGAATATTTTCCAATATAAGGTTTAGCACATGATATAAGTATTAAATGAATAACAATTAAAATAACAATCAAATGTTTTCTATTAAATCTCTTCCTTAATCTACTAAATGAAAAAGGAAGCAAGAAAAATACATAACTACCAGAAAAATCCTCTGGTCTTGTTGGATTTCCACCTAATAGATTTTCGTGTTTCTTAATTTCAATATCTATTATTGTTTTACGTGGTATTTCAAAACATTTCGGATTATTTAAAAAACCGAAGCAAATTTCAGAAGATTCAGATGAATAACTATTGCTCTGAACTAAAAATCCCTTTGTAGTAACATTACCAGCAAGATTTGCAGCATTTCCACAATCACCGCTAGTTCTGCACAAACTATTAAGATCATCAACCAATAAAACAGGAATGCGTGGCTTTAATTCGTTTTTAAGAAGTAATTTTCTGCATTCCTCAGTACTCTGGCAACCACCAATATTGCTTAGTGTATTATAAGGAAGATCACTATAAGAATTAAATTTCTCAAAAGCTTTAATGCTTGGTAAAAAACCATAATTCTCAGTTAAACAAGAATTCTTATTTGGATCACCCGTATTAAGACTTGGTGGAACTAAAGGAATACACAAGCCCTCACCAACATCAGGTAAAAATTTATGCTCCCCTATATCAACTTCTCTTTCTCTGCAAATACAAAACAAAGCGCACTTGCATCCCCTGCCATGAACACTAACTCTGTAATTTCCAGCTGGAGGTTCCTTAATCTCTAACTGACAATCATTATCATCGCATTTATTACTAACTACAGCATCTGAAAATTTCTGCTCTTTAACCAATATACTATCTTTCCAGTATCTAATGTTAAAAAATACATTTGCCTGGCTTCTAACTTCTTGTAAATTATTCAATGCATCTTTAGCCACAAATAAAATTCCTTTATTCTCTCCTGTTATTGGTTTCTTAAATACAAAGCTGCAGTGTTTCTTAGTATTGCAGCAAGTCTGCTCCTGTCCTTTCTCAAGCCCTGTTAATTCATTGCACTTTAAACAATCACCCCAATCATTCTTAATCCAACTGGCCTTGCTGTAAATAAAATTAGTTATTTGTCCATCAGAACTAACTACTTTTTTATCTAAAATACTTTCAGTACATATAAAATCCCTGCCTTCGCCTTCAACATAAACCTTCTCTTTTCCTCTATCACAATAATGAATATAATGTCTTGTACCTGGAAGGTCTAAACCTGGACCAACTTTAGCTTGCATATACTCACACCAACTTTCATTATTATACCTGTATTTTCTTCTGCCAGAAATATCACTAGGAATTAAAGAAACAATTCCAAATTCCTTGTCATCATTTAAAATATTATTGTGATTTTCATCTGTTCTAGGATTATCCCAAACATTTTCACATACTAAATTAGCGCAGCCAAACTGTCCTATACTTGAACGAATTATGATTTTAGATGGATCTAAACTGCAATCACCATTAAAAGTTTTATCAAAACCAGCAGCCCTGAATGATTCTATAGGATCACTTTCATCAACGATATCTTCTTGGTTTCCGCAGCTGTCATACCAGTAAATCTTATTTGATTCATCACCAACACTACCAAGCCCGGTATGATGTCTTCCAGTGCATTTTGGTATACAAGAAGAAACATCCCTGCAATAAAGGCCTTTAAATGGAGTACCTCCATCACTAACACAACTATCTTCAATTTGTCTTGAACAAGTTCCATTCCCAAACAAGCAGCATGTCCTGCTTCCATCTATGCCATAATTCTTAGCCTTGCAACTAGGCTCATCAGTAACATCAGCATCTTCTTCACCTCCAATAACCTGGCAATCTTTTCTAGTGGTGTATAAATAACCCAAATCAGCTTTGCAGCAAACATTTCCACATTGAGGCGTATTTCTGCATTCTGAACTTCCAGAAAAATCTCCCTTGCTTGATGTACAACCAAACTGAGGATAATTTTCGTAACAATTTCCTCCGGAAAAACAACACCCTTTTGTAGCGCACTCAGTACGCTTGTCGCAGTCCTCTGAAACCCACAACCCATCATTGCAACTTAAAGCACTTGCACCATCTTTCTCACTAACGCAGTATTGATTGCCTTTTGTTTTCAAGCAACACCCATCAGCAAGAGAAACATTAAAGACTATAAAAAAAGCAGATACTAAAATAAAAACCAGAATTAAATTTTTAATTTTCATTTTTCAACTGCAAAATAAAATATTGGATCAAAACCATTTCTAGGTGCTAAAATATATAAGTTACCTCCGCTAACTTCTGTCCTTCCAATTTCAAAATCTAAATTATTTGGACTCATTTCAGCCACATCAACTACTTCGCCCTTAGATTCAAGATTAACAATAGCCGATGCTAAATTGACAGACTTCCAAAAATTACTTTTAATATCTTTACTAAATGTTCTTTGCTTGTCTTCTGCATTGCCTTTAGTAAGGGTAATAGGATAATCAACGGCAACTAATAATGTCGCATCACTAAAAGTTAAATCAAAACTATAATCTCCTGTAGTTAAAACATAATCTTTATTTCTAAAAACAATAAGTCCATTGTCCATGCATTTTTTTATATTATTACTTAACACAGGTTTTATTTCACTTGAAACATCTTCTCTAGTAAACATCATGTTATAGCAAGTCTCACCTTGTTTCACTTTATAACATAAGAAAGAGGTTTTATTTCCATAATAATTTACATATTTTATAGGATCTAAATGCCCGCCTTGTAAAGAAAGTTTTCTTATTACAACTCTTGATTCTTCATCAATGCATTTGACTAAAGATTTTTTTATATCGTTAATCTGCGACTTCAAATACTCTTGTGGATTTGTTATTTCTCTTGCCTTCTCTTGAAAACTTCTGAACAGAATAAACAAAAATATTACAGCAGCAATAATAACAAGACCTATTATAATAAAAATAGTAGCCTGCCCTCTTTTTTCCATAACCATAATAACAATACAGATTATTTAAGTCTTTTGTCTAATTTCCACAATAAGTAAAAAGCAGTAATTTGTAAAGAACCAATAAGTATGTATAAAAAAATCTTTAACATAAACGGAAAATTATTGTCTAAAAAATATAAAAATCCATCTTTGAATAAATCAAGGTAATTCTTGAAAATAAAAATAATGCCAAGTGCAAAAAAATGCGATTTCTTCGGTTTATTCAGGCAGTACAAAAAAAGAAAAGCCTGCAATCCGACAAAACCATGTGCAAAAATATTCCATGTATGATAAGAAGAAAATCCATCAACAAAAATCATATATAAAGGATAAAATAAAAAAGATCCAATGCCATAAACAAAGACATAAATAAAAGACATTCCTCCAAATAATAAAGGAATTTTCAAGTCAAGATATAAGTAAAGGATAAATAAAAAAGCAAAAAAAAACAGCCAAAAGCTGACTGCAAAAAAAGGAATAATAAATAATTCTCCCTGTGATATATAAAACTCAATGTGTTGTAGATAAGTGTAAGCAGAAGTAAATATACCTATTAAGTTTAATACTAACAAAATCAGAAGAAATTTTTTATTTCTAATTATTTTATTAATTTGCATAAAAATACAAAATTATATTCACTTAAATTCTTTTCCTCAAAAGTTTCCCAGATAAAAACAAAGAAAATCCAAATATCAAAGAAATAATCAAAATTCTCTTAAATGCATCAAAAAAGAAACTAATAGGAAATAATGAAATTAATAAGGAATCATTACTTAAAATCCATGAATCGTCTGTAAATAAAAATTTATGGAAATTATCAAATAAAAAATCAAAGCTGAAAAAAGAAAATAAATATAATAATAAAATAATAGCTAATAAAATATAAAAAGCATAAATAAAAATCCTGGATAAATTTTCATAAATATCATTTTTAATAAACATTAAACTAAAAATAAATACAAAAAGTAAGATAAAAAATAGTGTTTGTAAATTATTTATTAATTCTTTGACATCCCTTAAATGTTTGGTTTCCTTAGGACTATAAACATCAATCAAATAAGATTCATTGCTAAAATAATCTAGCAGATTATGAACTAACAAAGTAGCATGGCTTTGATTGTCAAATTTTTGATAAATATCATTTTTAATGAATTGATTGTTATAAAAATATTTATCGTAAACAACAATATAAGAGGATAATAAAATTATAATAAAACACAACAGCAAAGATAAAAAATAAATCAAAAATTTTTGATTAAGATTCTTGTTCATAAATTTAGCAATCTGTTTATAATTATTAGTCTACCGGTTGTCTGGGAGCAAGTACAAACTGCAAAGCAAGTTTATCAATAATATTATATTCAACCTTTAAAGGATAATCCTGTCCAAATTCCAAAACAACTTTATTAGTTAATTTACTTCCTTTAATTATTTTCTTTAAATATTCTATAGAATATCTAGAATTAACTGCACTTGAGGCTAATTCGACATTTGTCTCTTCATCAGTATTTATCTCAACCTTGCCACTGCTAATATTGCCCTCGCTTTCTATGACAAACTTATCATTCATAGCATGGAAACTCAGGCTGTCTGCTATTATATCCATATCTTCAATCGCATCATTAAACATTAATGTATTTGTTTCTACCTTTGCATTAAACTTGAGATTTGGTATTTTCTGTTCCTTTTCCTCAATATCCAACAAACCTAACTCAAATCTCTTTGTGGTAACACCTTTCAAAGTTATATATAATTTATTTTTTTGGTTGTCTAGTTCAATAGTCAAAATATCAGTAGGTTTTACCCTTTTCAAAATCTGTGTTAAATTCATCAAATTTACACCTATTGTTTTTTCTTCATTAATACTATATTCAGTAAATGCACTTCCAAGTAGCTTAAAAATCACCATTGCAACATTTGCAGGATCCATTGCTACTATCTCAAGCCTGTCTTTGTAAACCTTAAAATTTACTTCATTTACAAGTTCAGAAATAATCAAAATACTGTCCTTTAAGTATCTTGGTTCAGTTAAGGTTAATTTCATGATTAAAAAAATAAACTTTGAATATTTAAAGTTTTATCTGATCTAATTTATATTAAGAATTGTCACTTTGCAGGTTTTATGAAACTTTTCAGTGAAAAGCAGAAAGATTTAAAAATTTAATAAAAGAAAAAATAATAGTTAGGGGAAAAACAATAATAAGAACTATACTCAAATAAAATGTTAAAAATACAAGTAAAAAAGATTAATGTAAATGGCTTTGGTATACTAAAAGAAATATTAAAATTATTCAATGAAAAGATCAAGATATCTAACTATAACTAAATTTATTATTGATTACTAAAATAGATAAAATTTACTCAGAAACTACAGAACCGCCAGCCCATTCCGGCAAGAAGTTTGCTATAATAGGCCAATACAACGGAGACAATATAACTAAAACTGAGACTATTGTTGTATGTGTCCAGTGTTCTGCCATTCCCCCAGTCATACTGCCTCTCAAACCGCCCTTAATAACTGCAGATGTTGCATGCATCTTAATATTTAAAATCAAGCCAATTATAACTCTAACAATCCATGGGTTGCTTATTAAAGGCCATCCCTTTTCTCCTAAACCTGTAATATTTAAGAAATATTCAGTATTAAAAACAAAAAATAAAGCTACAAACATAAATAAAACACTGTGCAAGCCATGCCCAAACCAATGGCTTCCTCTAAAACTCTCATCTCTGTGTATTAATATTAATTCATACAAACCAAGTACAATACCAAGAACTATTATAGGTGTAAAATTAGTTAAACTAGTTATTCCAGGAATCACCTCTCCTTCTAAAACCATAATAAAACTCTAAATTAACTTATATATAAATCTTTCAATACTCCCTATATACTGTAGAACATTTAACGCATTTAAAAAATCTTGTTTCAGGTTCATCACTGCTTCTAGTTTGTAAAGTCCAAAAATAAGCATCAGTGCTTCCGCAGGATTTGCAATCATATTTAACCCTTGGAAGAATTTCTGGTTTTTCACCATCAAAAACAGCGATCTTCTCATCTTTTTTCTTCTTGTCACTTATCTTGCCTTCTTCCTGAACATAACCACAGCTACATCTCATCTTACCGCCTTTAGGCATCATCAAACCACTGCACTTTGGACAAAACATTTTTCTTCACACAATAGACTAAAGTCAAACTTAAAAAACTTATGATTTTTAAAAAATAAAAATTTATTGAATTTCTGGTTCAGGTGGTTCTGCTTTGCAGCACATTACACCAACATTATACAATGTATCTCTCTGACTTCCACCTTGATTAGATCTACAAGAACGAGGTACAGCACTAGCATTTACAAATAATTCTACTGAATTATCATTCTCATCTAACATAATATTTTCATCAAACATATCTGTAGAAAAATAAGTATTGCATGAAATATCGCTATAATAATTAACAAGAGTCCTCAAGGTATAATAAATAGGAACGTAATAATCTCCTTGACCGATTCTAGGTGAAGAAAATGCAGAACATAATGAATCAGTATTAGATTTAAATCCTTGATCTAATATAGCATTAATTTGTCTTTTAGATCCGACACTCTTGCCATTTACCTCATAATAAGGCCCGACATAAATACAAGCAGGTCTTCTAGACGTTATTAATCCAACAAACCCTTCGCCTTCAACTTTACTTACTAAAGGTTTAGGTTTGCAATAACTTATATCTGTAATTCCTGCACCCAAAATATTTAAACACCCATCCTCAAGATTATAAGGAGATACTATTTTAGAAGAACCATCTTTAAATTTACAACAGGCATCTTGACAAAATGAATTATCAACTACACCAGGTCTATAATAATCCTTAGGAGGATTCAGACAAGCCTTCTCAGTTGTATATCCATATACATAATAAGGTGGACCAGGATTAACAGACATATTACAACATACTTTAGTGTTTACGTCTGCAGTAGGCGTAGCAAAGTAATTTTGATTAACATTCTCTTGAACCTGCTCAGTTTGTACAGACTTAAATCTAAAAAAATCTAGAAAATAATTGCCTGTTATAAGGTTCCCAGAATAAAAACCAATAGTAAAAATAGAAAAAACTAAAATCAACCCAACAATAATACCGACAAACAACCCCTTTACCATTAATATTACTTCTGAACTCACTAATATATAAATTATATAGGTTTAGAATTGAGCTGTTACCAAATTATATTCTTCCAATTAATTTCAAAAATCCAAGTTTAAACCAACCCAAATAAGGGATTCTAAGTTTTGCTACTCCAACTAGCCTGTCATTAGTAATTCCTAGTTCATCAGATCTAGATCCAATATTATTATCACCTTTAGTCTGAATATAAAAATTTCCATTTCTATCTTCAGCAACAACAACTCTGTGAATTATTGGTTCACTCCGCAAACCAAAAAATACAATTACATCTCCTCTTTCTATTTCATCACTTCCAAATATTACCATTAAATCCCCTTTATTAAATCCGTTACTAAACCTATAGTCACTAAATTCTTCCTTGCTAATATTCAACTTTTCATAAAGTTCGCCATTTAATTTCCACCAATTATTAAAATCATATCCATTGTGTTCCATGCTCCCAGACACAACGGCAACAACAGGATAACTTGTCCCAAAAAGCAAGCCCAACCCAGGATATATTATAAATTTAACAAGAAGAAAAGCAAGAATTATATTAACAATCCAGCTTAACAAACTATCGTCCTTCCATATAAAATACCAAATTTTTCTTAAGGTTTCTTTCATATTTAAAATTTGACAAATAAATCCAAATATAAAACTATTTAAAGATAATTAAATATAATAAAAAAATGCCAGAAATAATAACTGCAGCAATATTTGGATTATTAGGTGGCACTATAAGGGCCTTAGTTGGTTTATTAAAACAGAAAAGAGTATCAAAAACTAAAAGATTCAAAATAAGTTATTTAATAATAACTATAATTTTATCTGGTTTAATTGGAGCAATAACTTCAACAAGCCTTACAACAAATAATATAATGAATTTAGTAATAGGGTATGCTGGAATTGATTTATTAGAAAACTTATTAAAAATAATAACTAAAAAAACTAGTTATTTTTGAAAAAGAGAATTAATTACATCATCTTTCCAGCCTTTAGACTTTAAGCTTTCAATTATATTTTCTTTATTAAAGCCGGAAGCTAATTTAGAGTCAACAAAATTTTTCAGTTTTGCATAATCTAAGCTCTTGTTTATATCATTCTTCTGCCAGCCAACCTTAAGCAGATCATCAGTTATTTTTTGTTCAGTTTGTCCTTGCTTCAGAGCGTCAATTACATATTTATTTAGATCTTGAATATTGGATGAAACAGGCTGCTGAACTTGTTGGGTTTGTTGGATATTTTTTTGTGTGTTAACTTGTACTGTTGGGAGTTTTTTTCTTAATGAAAAGAACAAATAACTTCCAATGCCTAAAATAATAATTATCAAAATAATCAAACCAACAATCAAAAGCAACCTCATAATGCCTGAAGTCTTAGGAACATTTAATTTAGTAGTTTCTAAATTTCCAATTAAAACTTGTGGTGGTGCTTCAGGCTGAACAGTTTGTAAAATAGAACACTGTCTGATTAAACTAGCTGGTTTCCCAACAGAAGTTCCGCAATTATTTTTATCAAAGTATTCGCATGCCTGTTGACTATTAACACAAGATCCCCAATTGCAGTCCCAGATAGGCACACAAGCCTCTTCAACCTGCTTAGCAACTCCAGAACCAACATAAACAACAACTTCGTTGCTAAAAGTTCCAGACAAACCATCATGTGCCCTAAATAAAATTTTCTCTGCTCCCTCCCACTTAGCAGGATTTGAAAAAGCAACAATTCCTTGTTCATTCACTGAAACAACTAGCTGTTGTTGGCCAACAGCACCATAAGTAACTTTATCATTTTCTAAATCAACAAAATAATTATTAAGATTAATAGAAGTTCCATTGGCTAAATTTCCCTCAGCATTTATAGATATTGCAGGGATATTTTTATTAAGAACTGGTGCTCTATTTTTCATTTCAAGCTTGTTAGAAATTTTACTATTTCCATCCCAAGAAGCAAAACATTTCCACTCTCCTAACAAATAATCTGTAACATTAAAATAAATCAGGCACTTTTCATGATCACAAAGAGTATTAGTTAAATCATCATTAAAGATATCAGAATAAACTTTATTAGGGCTTGAAATATCATTCCCGGTTGAATAAAATCCAATGTTAAGATTTACACTTCCATTGTTTATTAATTCATGTTTTGTAATGCATCCTAAATTGTCATATCTATAAAACTCAGTGCTATTTTCAATAATATTAAAAGATGTATTGCTTATAACCTGAACTTTAAGCAGATAAATATCTTTAACAGTTAAATTTGTATCTCCGCTCTGGTTATTCACAATATACCCGGTAACACTAAAATTACCAGTATATTTTAACGCTAGAAAAAGAATAAATAAAACGAAAAAGAAAATTAATACTACAGAACCATTGCCTCTTTTACCCATACGAATTAATAAAAAATAAGATTATATAAATCTAACTAAGTTTAGTTAATAAGGACTTAAACTGCTTGGTTTTGGTTTTTAATGATTGTACAGCATCAAGTAAAACTTTTCTTGGTTTTCCTTTTTTAACTTTAACAGCTAATATAGGAGAACTAATTAAAGGGTGTTTTAAATTATAGCTAGCAAATGAAGTGTCTTCTACTTCCCATAATTCATTTCTTATAATGTTACATAAAGTATGTGTCTCACCAACAATTTTCAACTCTAAAAAATCTTTCTCTTCCTTAAGTATTTCAATCTCCATAAATTTTAGAAGTTAGCTAATGTTTTAAAAGCTTTCTGTTTCCTCTAAAAAAGTAATAGCCAATCAGAACAACAAAAGATAATAACAAAGCCGTTAAGCCATATCCTGGAACAGACTGTCCTTCTTTAGGCGATATTTGCAATCCGCCGCAGCTATAATCCTGTTCTGTATAAGTACTAGAAGATACTCCTAATTTTGCTAAATTATCCTGTTCTACTTCATTTCCTCCGTCTGCATAAACTACTTTTATTTGTGCTATCCCGTTGCCTAAGCATGTTTTATCAAACCTTATAGCAGAACCTAAAGTAGGAACATACTGCGGTAAGCCTTCGCAAGTAGACTTGCCGCTGCAGCAATTTAATTCTCTTGCATCTTTTATGTAATCATTATTCCTGCATATTCCATTGCATACAGTTCCTCCTAATTCAGTGCATGACTTTGCTTTTGATGCTATAACGCCTGGTTTCACAGCAGGTTTAGTACAAAAACCACCATCACATTTGCTGCTCAAACATTCAAAATTTGCTTTGCAAGTTTTACCACTGTCTTTTTTAATATTGCAGCTATAAGGTATATTTTTTTCTTCATTACAATAATAACCAGATTTGCAAACAGAAACACCTGTTACTTGTTTGTTTTGATTGGCTGAAAAACAAGCACTTGTACCAGAAGACAAAGGATCAAGTGTCTTAACTATTTGATCTTCTTCACACTTATTATTGCTACAAATAAAACCAGGAACACCGCAATCTTCATTTTTCTGGCAAACAACAGGCGGAGCTAAAGGAGGAGCAACAGGCATTTTTTCAGAAATCTTACAGCAAGCCTTTGCTCTAGGTGTTGTATATAAAGTAGAAGTAACACGTTTTCCAAAGGGATCATTAACAAACTGATTAAGATCATAAACAAATGAAATTGGATTTTTATAAGTAGGAGAGCAAGCTAATCCTAAATAAGTACCGCCTGTAGCAGCAGCACTGCTTTCTAAACCCAAAACACAAGCAGTATCAGATGGACAACTTTCTTTAAACGTACAATTGAGATCATCATAGCAAACAGGATTAATTCCAGCAGTTTCAATACCAGATATATAAGCATCATTTCCTCCTGTCAATTTAAAAATTAAATTTTTCTGGTCTTGATCGCATTCTTTCAAATTGGTTTTAGGTAATAAAAGACAATAAGTATAAATTCTATTATTGCTGGAATTTAAATTTAATTCAAAGAGTGAATTAATAGAAAAAGTAGACATTTGTTTAACTTCAATATTTGGAGCTGAAGCAGGGCAAATAGGACCTGAAACTAAAAATGCAGAACCATAACATAAACTATAATCATAAGCACTTGCAGTAAATGGACTAGTTGGCCTTGAACCTAAAAGTGAGGGACTCTGAGTATCTTTTACATTTAATATTGTATTATTATAAGGACACAACTTCTTGTCTACAACTGGAAATCCTGAAATAGATAAAGAGCCAAAGTTTTGTTTTATTTCATTAACTAGGTTTTCTGTAGTAGAAATTAATTGTGTAACATTCAAGCACTTTCCTGTTTTTTTTGCACAGCTAAAACCTATTGCACAGCCACTATCGTCAACACATGCTGCACATTTTTTATTAAAACATTTATTTGACTCGCATTCATAATTTTGACTGCAAGTAGAATCTACGGGTTTTCTAATATAGCAACCAACAACATTTTTTTGCACAGGATCTAAACCAACATAATAACCCTTAGCACAATATCTTTCCTCATCTATACCCTGTCCTAAAAATGCATGTGAACATTTTTCTGGATTGTGGGATTGAATCCACTCAGCAACAGAACCGCACTTTCCAGCAAAATTATAAGATATTTTAGCGCATGAAACTTTTCCAATATCATTGTTACTTAAGCAAGTATACCCTGTATTGCAATAATGTTGAGATGTGGGGTTTGTTTGAGGATTTATACAGCTATTAGAAACTGTTTCACATTTCCAGCCATCAACAACAGAACCGCAAGTTTCAGTATAAAGAAAATCACGATCTATTGCTTGACAACCACCATAATTATTATTGTCATTAGCACATGTATATCCTAAAGCGCAAGTGTCAGAATAATTAATATAATCAAAATTATCAGTACATAGATCATTTTCATCACGTCCTTGACAAGAAAAACTATTATGGCAGGCACAAATAGCCTTAACCAGTCCACCACCAGTTTCAGGACAACTACCTTTACGTGTAGCTTCAACACAAGCAACATCATCATTTTCAACTATGCATCTATAGCCTTTGTTGCAGGAATATTTAACATTTGTATTTGAATTAAAACAATAATCTCCAGAAAAAGAACAACCCCAGCCTTTAGAAGCACTTCCGCAACTGCCATAGCCTTGATAACCAACTTGTGCTGCTTGAGAAGGATATTGTTGTGGTGGCGGTTGATAAAGAATCATATCTGCAAAAACAGAAACAGCACTAAACAACAATATTAAAACTAAAATAATACCTCTTTTCATTATAAGAATGTTAACCAATATATTGATATTTAAACATTTCTTTTTAAACTAAATCAAAAACTTCCTAAAGTAATAACCAATCAGAACAACAAAAGATAATAACAAAGCCATTAAGCCATAGCCTGGAACAGACTGTCCTTCTTTAGGCGATATTTGCAATCCGCCGCAGCTATAATCCTGTTCTGTATAAGTACTGGAAGACACTCCTAACTTTGCTAAATTTTCCTGTTCTACTTCATTTCCTCCGTCTGCATAAACTACTTTTATTTGTGCTATCCCGTTGCCTAAGCATGTTTTATCAAACCTTATAGCAGATCCTAAAGTAGGAACATACTGTGGTAATCCTTCGCAAGTAGATTTGCCACTGCAGCAGTTTAATTCTCTTGCATCTTTTATGTAATCATTATTCCTGCATATTCCATTGCATATTGTGCCTCCTAATTCAGTGCATGACTTTATTTGTGAAATTGGTAGTTTTATGCATTGTTTTAATGCAACATCGCACTTTTGAGCCCCACCGCAATCTAAATCAACATTGCATTTCTGAGGTACTAACAACTGCGGCTTATAACATTTCTTAAGATTTAAATCGCACTTTTGATCAACAGGGCAGTTCCCGTCATTATTGCATGGAATAACTTGGGGAGTAACAGATTGAGCAGCACACGTACGATTTACTTTATCACATTTGTTTGCTAAGCATTCAAAATCATTAGCACAAGAAACTCCTGCAGTTTTCTTCTGGCTACAAGAATAACTTAAATTAGATTTATTGCAATAAAACCCAGTATCACATGACATAACATTAGCAACATTGCCATTTGGATCTGTCATAACACAGGCATTAAGTTTCACATCATTTAGACAGCTTAAATTTGTTCCACTACCGCAAGATCCAGTAATGTTTTTATCCAATTTATATTGGCCTGTATTTTTATAATTATAAAGTGAAAGTGAACTGTTAACTAAAACAACAAAAGGATCAACGCAAATGTTGTTGCTGCAAATAAATCCATTCTTACAATCATTATTAGAAAGACAAAGTAATTCCCTAATTAAACTCAAGTTTCTATCTTTCATTTGAATGCTAGCAAGATTGCTAGCACAAGTACCTGAAGTTACGTTACAAATACTGCTCAAACATTCATAATCAACATTGCATTTATCACCAACAGCTTTTTTATTTAAGCAAGCAACTATGGGATCGTTGACATCATACTTACCACAATAAGTCCCAGGATTACAAATATACATTTCAAGAGATTTTGAATTTAAACATGATTTAAAATCTAAAGAACAGTCCCAGCCATGAAAAGCCAAACCGCAATTACCAATATACGAAACATCAAGAGATTTATACTGTTGAGAACTATCAGATACGGACGCTTCTGGCTCAAACAAAGGAGCATTAGCAAAAGCAGAAAAAGAATACACTAAAAATAAAACAAACAACAATAAAAATGGTCTTTTTTTCATAAATTAATACTTGATTAATGATATTTAAAAGTTTTTATTTAAAATCCAAATGCCAATATCAAAATTATATTTGTTCTTTTTATGAAAACCATATGTTTTTCTTAGTATAAATTTCCTTTCCATAATATTATCAACTGAAAATCCATGATCATTGCATAAACTCTGAATAAACTTTTTGCTCTCAATCTTGTGTATTGAATATGTTTTATTAGAATTTTCCATAGCAGCTTCTAAAAAAACCTTATCAGCCTTTCTCTTCTGCACTCCAAATGGTGGATTCATAATAACAGTATCAATTTTCTTATTAAACGCAGGAACATCACCCAAAATAAGTTCATAATTTTTCCCTTTATAGAAACTATCCAAGTTATCTTTGCATACATCCAAAGCATTTTTATCAATGTCTAAAAAATAGACAAAGCTTGCATCCAATAACAAAGCACCCATTCCTAAAATTCCATTGCCGCATCCTAAATCAGCAATAGTTTTCCCCTTTATATCTCCATTTTGATAAGCAACCCACAGAAGCTCAGAAGCAATCTCACTATCTGTTTTGTATTGTTCCAAATTAATATTTAGTTCAGCAAAATCATTGAGTTTGCTAAGCTTGATAGCTATTTCCTTCTTGTCCATAAATAAATATAAATAAAAAAGATTAAGAATCTTTCTTAACAAAATCTCCTATAGTAAAACCAGAAGATTTTGATTTAACAGTAACTGATTCATTGAGCTCTTCCCTAAAAATCAACTTCAAGTCAAAAAACTTTTCTAGTTTTTTAGCTAATTCCAAATTAGGTTTTATGCTGCCCTGCTCTACTTTAGATATAATAGATTCCTTCTCGTTTAATTTATTAGCTAAATCACTCTGGCTAAGACATATCTTCTCTCTTGCAGATTTAATTAAAATGTTAAAATTATCAACAATAAGTTCAGTAAATTCACTTTTCCTTATGTTTGGCCTTTCTTGTCTTTTAACATTTTCTTCAAGAACCTTGCCGAACTTTTTACAAATAGAACAAACTTTAAATTTAACACCTTCTATAAAAGTAAAAACCAAAACATCATTTCTTCCGCAAAGTTCGCAGCCAGTCATATTACTCAACTAATAATTTGTTTAATTGATCAGCACTGATGAATCCAGAATAAACTTTGTCATTAAAGATAACAGTAGGAGTAACAGTAACATTATAATAACTAATCAAATATTTTACAATTGGAAGGTCTAAGTTCACATCAAAAGAATAAGTCCTGATATTAATATTATCTGCTCTTAAATAACCCAATACAAATCCCTGGTCTTCGCATCTTTCACAAACCCTGGGATCATTAGAATAAAAAAATAAATTTAATATATAATTGCTGTTGCATTTTTCATTCACGTTTTTAAAAAATAAATAATCTTTGACTTGTAAAACTGTATAATACTTCTTTAGACTTAAAACACGATCATCTTTCTTTCCTAAGTCTTTTTCAAGAGCAGTAACTCTGTCACCAACTTCAAACAATTCCTGAGACACTAAACCGCTATTAACAAAATCACAGGGATTTTCATTTATCAATTGGCTTTGCACGTCTTGAACTAAAAAATTAGTCATCAATCCTACCTCATAATCGTAAATTCTGCTCATTTTAAAATCAGACATAATAATGCCTAAAAAAATTCCAAGAACAAAGATACTTGCAGTTAGTAAAAAAGCAATAAAATATTTTCCCTTTATTTCTCTGTTAACCATTGTTTAAAGTTTTTCTTTCCCCTGATTAAATCTACAAATACACTTAATAAAGCTAACGATGCCAGTACAGAATAAAAAAGAATATACAAAGGAATTCCAACCAATGAGTTCAAAGAAAATCTTTCATTTGTATGTTTATGTGCAAAATACAGCAAAACAATAACAATCAAAGTCATG
>JACPCE010000016.1:0-897 GCA_016179945.1 Candidatus Woesearchaeota archaeon
ATTTCTTCTGTCTGGTTGAACTGCAGCACAAAATTTGTCTTGCTGGACTTTAAATTTGTACCATCTTCGCTGAATGCAAAGGAAACATTTGTCAGGTTGGCATTTCCCTTATTTGTTATGTTGAAAGACCTTGCATGGGTGGAATTAAGCCTTGCAGTGCCCAAGTCCATCTCAGAAAAGCCAACGCTTGCATCATATGTCGGGGTTACATTTATGTTAAAAGATATTGTATCTGAATTTGATGCGTTTGAGTTTGCCGTCAGGGTTCCTGTATAAAGCCCGTTCAGCTGCTGCTTTGGAATATCAATGGAAAAGCTCTGCGTCTGAGAGCTGCCATTTGCAAGGTTGGTTATATTGTTTAATGAGCTTACGAATATCTTGTCATTGCCTTTGCTTAATGTCAAGCCGGTGAAATTTATATTAAGGCCGGTTGTTCCGGTATTGTTTATGGCTTTCAATTATGTTAAACCCCGGCTCTGCACTTGCGCTTAATGCAGATAACACGGCAATTAAGAATATCATTAATGCAGATATGGTTTTTTTCATTTTAACCAACGTTGATATTATTGTAGAGTAGTTAATTTATATTTAAAGATTGCGGTTTTTGGGAATGTTTTTTCTTTAGACAGCGGTTATTAAACAATCATTAATTTTAGAATAATTATGTAAAAATAATCATAAATTTAAGAATGTAAAGAATTAATCCGCTTTGTTTTCTTCTTCCTTATTTTCCAAATCCTCATCATCAAATTCCTCATCACTGATTTCAGGCTCTTCCGCTGCCTCTTGGGTTTCTGAGCTTTGCGAGTCCTGCGCTGCTTCCTGGCTTTGCTGCCGCTTTGCTTTCTCTTCCTCTAATTCTTTAAGCTCTTCCTTTACATCTGATATTTCTTCCCT
>JACPCE010000016.1:937-51272 GCA_016179945.1 Candidatus Woesearchaeota archaeon
TTAACCTGCTCAATTACTTCAGGATTCTGCTCAGCTTCCTTTAAATCCTCCTTTATAATTTGAGTTTTCTGCTCTATCTTTTGAAGCTTTGCCCTGTCAGCAGCCTCAATTTCCGCAAGGTCTATATCTGCCTGCTGCATAAGCTCATTTAGTGTTAATTCGTCATTTTTTGCCGCAGAATCTGGAATATCAACACCATACTTTACCTCATCTTTTTGCGCGCTTTGCGCTTGGCTTTGAGCTTGCGCAGAAGCATCAATGCCTTCCAAGTCTTTCAGCTCTTCTGCGAACTTTTCATTTTGATTCTCATTGTCTTGAGAAACTTTATAGAAATCTTTAGTATCCTTCTTAACTTTTCCTAAACTCATATACAACCAACAACACCAACATTAATAAAATTTTCTAAAATTGAAATTTCTTCAAAAATTAGCAGATAAGACTTAATAAAACAAAGAAATTAGATAAAGTATGCTATTGACAAAACTATGCATTCTGAGTGTATTGGTTGGAATAATACTGCTAATAATAGTAATAGACAAAGTAGAAATTCCAAGTTCAGAGATATCAACAATAAGCAAAGAAGATATTAATAAACATGTAAAATTTATTGGAACAATAAAAAAGGTAAACAATAAAGGAACAATAACTAGTCTAGAAGTAGAAGATAAATCTGGAAAAATAAACGTCATTGCCTTTAAAACTAAAAACCTAAACTTAAAGAAAGAATCAACTATAGAATTAGAAGGCAGGGTTTCTATTTATGAAGGAGAAATTCAAATATATGCTGAAACAATAAAGGTGTTGAATTAATTCCCATAAAATAATTAATATTATATAACGATTACTATTAAAAAGAGATAACTATTTAAATTAGTAAACACCACTAATCAAGTTAAAGGGCTTAAAAGATGGTAGAACACATAAAAAGAGACTCATATAGGTTAGTAGAAGAATTCTCAAACAAACAAGACGAAAATCCATTTAGTAAAATTATTCCTGCATTAATGAAAAAAGGTTTGGAAAACGTTAATTTATCAATGTTTAGCGAAGAAAAAAAGAAAGAACTTCTTAACGCAGCTGGAGAAGAATACATAAAAAGAACGCAGGTTCTTGATGCTATTAAAATATTTAAAATGACAGAAAATAAGCAAAGACTTATTGAAATTGGTGATGATCATGTAAGAATGGGTCTTTTCTCTTATGCTATTGAAGCGTATAAATTAGGAGAAGCTTATGATAAGTTATTAAAAGTAGGAGATAAATGTCTTGAAGAAGGCCATTTAGCAGAAGCAATTGCTTCATTTAAAATTGTAGGCGATCAAGATAAATTAAACAAAGTAGGCGACTATTGTATAGAAAAAGGCAAGATAGAATTTGCTATCGAAGTATTCAGTGCTCTAGAAAACAAAACAAAATTACTTAGCCTAGGAGATAAATGTTTCGCTGAGAAACAATTTCACTTGGCAATGAGGTCATATGAACTAATAAAAGAATCTGATAAATTAAACAAAGTAGGAGAAGAATTTATGAAAATAGGGCTTCTAGCAAACGCACTCAGGGCATTTGAAGCTGCAGATAACAAAATGATGGTCCAATTTATAAAAGAAAACTTTGCTGACAGAGACTTAGTAGCAAGAGTTTATGTTTAATTTTTTATTATGGAAGATTTTAACTTAGTAATTAAAGAACTAATAAATAAAAACATAGAAGATATTTCTTTGCCAGAACACATGAGAAAAGAATTTGAGAAAACAGCAGAGAGATATATAAAAAACGGAAACCACTTAGATGCAATCAAGGTTTTTGCAATTACAAAAAACAAAGACAAGTTAATAGAAACTGCAAACATATGTTTAAAAGAAGAAAAACCATATGAAGCATTTCATGGATTTTATTACGCAGGCGATTCTGAAAACTTAAACAAAATAGGTTTTGTATTATTACAAATACCTGATATAAAAACAGCCTTCAAAGCATTTGAGAAGGCAAAAAATAAAGAAATGATAGAATTCATAATGAAAAACTTTTAAAGTATTTTTTAAATACTATTGAAAAATTTCTAAAATTATTGAAAATTATTTATAATTTTCACAAAACAAAATATAAAAATAAAGAATAAAAAAATTCTATGAATTATTTATTTATAGTAATCCCAATATTAAGCGGAATTTTCTTGGGAATAATAACAGGTCTGATCCCGGGAATACATATTAATTTAGTTGCATCAATAATTGTGGCTTATTCTCAGTATATATTAAAATTATTAGACAGCACAACAATAATATTAACAATAACATCAATGGCAATTACACACACAGTTCTTGATATTATACCATCTACAGTTCTTGGAATCCCAAATGCAGAAAATTTAACAATGTTGCTGCCAGCCCACAAGTTAACAATAGAAGGCAAAGCAAAACTAGCAATAATTTATGGTTTGTTGGGCAGCGCATTAGGAATAATAACAACCACAGCATTAATACCATTAATAATAAAGCTTATACCATATACATATGAAAGAATTAAGGATTATATTGGATATATTTTAATAGCTGTCTCGATATATATTATATTAAATTGTAAAAATAAAGTACTATCAGCAATATTTTTCATAACAACAGGAATAATAGGAATACTTTCATTTAATATAAAAAATATAGATCAGCCGCTTCTTCCTTTATTGTCTGGAACATTTGGATTAAGCTCATTAATATTAAGCATAAAAAACAAAATTTGTATCCCAGAACAAAAAGAAGTAAGTTTAGAAATATCAAAAAGAGAAGCTATAAAACATTCTATATCAACTACAATTGCATCTTTATTAACAAACTTTCTTCCAGGCTTAACTTCATCTTATACATCAATAATTTCAAATAAAATAAGTAAATTAAAAGACCAAAATCATCACATTATAATATCTAATGCTTGTAATTCATCTTCAACAATAATAAGTTTTATAGCATTCTATACCCTTCAAAAAACAAGGTCTGGAGCAGTAGCGGCTATACAGTACTTAATTAATTCTATAAATTTAAGCACCCTAATTCTAATAATATCAATATCATTAATAACATTAGCAATATCAGTTACAATAGCCGTAAAAATATCAAACAAAATAATAAAAATTATAAACAAGATTAATTACAAAATAATAAATATTTGCATTATATTATTGATTATTATTATAGTACTAATTATAACAAAAATTTCAGGCATGATAATATTAATTACAACAACAGCCCTAGGAATACTAGCTGAAATATATAACATAGAAAAAATAAGTCTTACTGGGTGTCTTGTGTTCCCAGTTATATTATACTACTTAATATAAATCAAAACCATTTACCCAAAGCCTCTTGTCTTTCTTTTTCCTTACCAAATAATAATTCTATTCTTTGTTTAGAAAGATCTAATGTTTGTTTTAAATAAGGAGGTAATTCATACTTATCAGCTAAACTTAAGCTTGGTTGTAAATATTTAGTTACTGTGCCTTCAGATATAGTAAATAAAATCTTGCCACTACATTTGCTACACACCCCTTTCAAGGGTGGTCTTCTAAATTTCTCATTGCAAGAAACACATCTAAATTGTTGCATGGAAAATTTTCTTAGATTTCCCTTTATGTCCCTGATAAAGTGTCTTTCAATAACAAGCCTAGCAACATCGTTAACATCCACAGCTCTAAGTTTTTCACATAGTTGCATTTGTTTTTCTACTTTATCCTGCATTGTGGGTAATGTTTTATAACAGCTACACCTTATACCATCATTAATATTTTTTGTATCGTGGGTAAACCCCCAACCCTCATACTGTCCAATATTGCCCAATTCAGACTTTAGAGTTTTAATTTTAATATCATAAGCAGGCTTATACTCCATAGCTGCTTCATATATTTCTAGGGGGTATCTCCAAGCAATATCCATATCAAATACCATATCATCAACTTCGGTTGGCAAAATAATAGATGTAAGAACAAGTGGCTCATCCTGCGTAGCCCCCCTATGATCACTCAAAAGTTTTGGTGAAAAATTTAATAGGGCATCCATTAGCAACATCACACATGCTTCATCGCCATCACAATCCCTTCTCATAATGCTATGAAATAATGGATTGCACAACAAAGTCTGTGTTTTAGAAAATCCAATTATTCTTCCTACAATTCCAGAAGCAGTATGTGGGCTCAAACCAACAACCAAGTGCCCGACTAAATCAAACCTACTTTTCAAATTATAAAATTTAGGAAGGCCATATAATTTTTCTAATAATTCGTCTATGAATTTAGAAACCCTAAATAATACAAAATCAGATCCCTCATCAAGACTTTCAGGACAAGAAGGTAAAACAATGTCTTGACATTTCAATTCCAATATCTGATTGTCATTAAACAATTCATTGCCATAAATATCATATATATAACCTAATTCTTTCAAAACACCAACACCAGTTCCAATCTCATTGGGTTTAAAGTGTGTTAAAGTCATTTCAGTCATGTCATATCTCGTAGTACCATCTTTATTTACATATATTTCATGAACTGCTCGCAAAATTCCTTTCAATAAGTGTTCAGGTATGTGGTCTTTGTTGCTTGTGCCCCTAACACCTTTAATTAACTCAGGATAATTTTTAGTATTCAAAACATTTAAGGCTGAATTAAAATAGCTTTTGATATCTAGATCTAAATTTTGATAAGCAACCACATCATGACCGCACTTCCCACTATTATCATTACACTGTTTGCAAAAGAATATCTTTTTTGCTAATGAATTACAAAAAGGACACTTAGAATAAACAACCTTCTTGTCACATGATTCACAAAAATAAATAGAAAATTGCGCAGTAACTTTATTTGTATCTAAGGATGATTGAAAACATCTAAGTCTTCCGCCTTCTTTGCCTACTGGAAAAAGAGAATGGGGACTTCCAGTTAATTTTCTCATTTTAGCTTTCTCAGGTCTACCCATCCTAGAACCTATAAATAAACCAGACTTGTCTCTAATTTTAACTTCGCTTATTTTGTTTATAATTTCTAATACAGAAAGTTCACCGCCAATGTTACTTTTAATCTTGTTTAAATTAAATTCAAAATTATAAAAACCAATACTGACCCTAAGTGCTAAAGCCCAGTCCCCTTCAACAACAACGTATTCACCACTAACAAATTTATGAGGCAAACCCAAAATTTCTAAAGTTCTTTTATTGTCATCATCTTTAATTATGGGTAAAATAAGCTTGTCTTCTTTAACAACTGCAAAATTAAGCCAATCAATCAAAGATATAAATTTAGGTAAATCAATATCATTCCAATGAAAAGTAAACCTTGGGTGTAGGGGAATATTGAATTTTTTAGAAATTTCAAAAGAATCTGTAAAACTCAATTTAACTTTGTTAGGATTAGTAATCAATTCTATATAATCTTTTTTTCTTTCTTCTGCTACTTTTTCAAGTTCTAGTACCCACCAATCTTCATTATAACCAACGGGAGCCAAGACATGCCCCCTGTTCAAAAAATAACCGTAATTAATCAAAATATCCCCCAAAAACAAAACTTCTTCAATCTCCCTTACAATGCTTCTGGCTTGTTCCTCAGTTTCAATAAAAACAACTTCCCCATTTTTTAATTTTACAGTGGGGCCCTCAACACTATCACAACAACTTATAACTGTGCTTTTTCCAGGCCTCTCTGTTTTTAATTGTGTTCCAGAAGCTATAAAACCATCTAGAACCACCATTGTCGCTGGATGTATTGCATCATCGCTTAAACCTGTAGTTCTTGCCCTACCAAATCTAACCCTAAATCCACCAGCACCCAAAGGATAACCAAGAATAGGTCTCCCAGCAACCAAATCCTTTATATAATTAAAATCTGGAACAATTCTTGCCTTTTTAGATTCCTTAATCTTGCCCTTGGCCCTTATTTCCTTCTGCAATTTAACAAAACCTTCCAAAAAATTCCAGTGATCCATCTCAAAATCTTTATACCATTTGGAAAACTTACTCCAAAATTTAGCAAATTTCTGTGTAAGACCTTCTGCCATAACTAAACAAAAACCATTTCTCAGTTTGTTTGTTCCTATTCTTGGTAAATTTTTATAATTTGGAACATCTATTTTTTCACTAGGATCTCCATCTATTTGTATGGGTAAATTTTTTGTCAAATAATCCGCTTCCTTTTTAGAAGGAAAGTATTGTAAATTAGTTATTCTATCATGAAAGTGTTCTAACTCACTAAACGTTCTATTAACCTCGTCATCAGTAGCATCATAAACAGAATACCCCATTTTCATCCTGACATAATCACAAACAGCCACAAATATACAAGTAGCTGTAGTCCCAGCACTTCTTATTGGCCCACCAAAATATAAACAAAAATATTCGCCAACACCATCCAATCTCTTTTTTAATTCCAACTTAACAAAACCTTCCAAAGGAGAAGAAACAACACCGTTTGTAATATAGGCAAGCCCAACTCTTAATCCAACCTCAATTGATTCCCTTTTATCCTTAAACTTACAAAATTTTTCATTCGCAACTTCTTCAGCAATTAAAAATGCGATCTTCCAATTTTGACTACCATATTCAATTTCCAAATCCTTAATTCTTGTACTTAGACCGGTACCTTTTATTTGTGGGGCAGCTACAGAAACCAAACCCTCAACCCTTTCTGCCATATCTCTTGCAAGAGGTATTTCCACCTTAATATCAGGATCAAAGCCCTTGGAACGTGCCTCATTAGCTACGCTATAACAAATTTTAATGTTCTTCTCTAGCTCGAAGAAATATTTCTGCATATTCTCACTAACTTGACTCATTTTGTGCCTCTCTTTCAACAAACAAAACTTTTATACTGTCATCTAAAAAATTCATAATTTTAATTTCTCTAGTTTGTAAATTTATAATTGGAATTTTGGCTGGATGGGGTATAATTCCTCTTTTAGCATTATCTTCACTTTGAACAACCCAGCAGGAACTATTAATTAAAGAAACATTTCTATAATTACTAACTGTTATCTGGTGTATATGTCCTGAAACAAAAATGTCTGGTATTTTCTCAATAACTAAAGGGTCAAAAGTTTCATCCGGAACATAAAGTGTAGAACTATGTGAAGGAGCTAAATGTCTTCTTTGTAATAAAAATTTCATAATTAAGTCACACCTAAGTATCCCTCCTTTGTCTCTAATGCTGGGAACATTATCTCCAAAATATGGAAAACTTGCGCCATGATACATTAAAACATCAAAACCAGGAAAATTATCAGACGAATGTATATTAACTACGGCAGGATTGCTAACAAGAATCATATTTGGAATTTCATAAAAACCCCTTGAAATTATTTTATCAAAAATTGGTTGTGGTTCAGACATTCTCATAGCATCGTGATTTCCCCCACAAATAATTATTTTGATTCTTTCTGGTATCATTTTAAAATATCTTGTTGCTTCTTCATATTGAGCATAAATGTCTTTAATTGCCAAGTCATCTTCCTGTCCAGGATATATTCCTACACCTTCAACAACATCACCCGTAACAAAAAGATATTGAACCTTACTTGCAATTTGTCTCTGTTGTTCGTTTCCGTATTCACCCCTAAGCCACATAACAAATTTCATAAAATCAGAAGTCAAAAAATCCTTCATCCCAAAATGAATATCACTAATAAAGACAGTATAAACTTCATCAGGTGATTTTTTAAGTTCGTGGTTTATGGGAATATCTGGAGAAAAAAGGTTATTACAAAATATAATTCCTTTTCCCATAACTCCAGATATTCCAACAACTTCATCCAAAACAACATCCTTTGCTAAATTATACAAATCGCTTTTGCTCTTTGTAATTAAAGCATCAAAATTGCCTGTTGGGTCCTCTAATGTTATTCTTATATTATCATTTTTGGTTTGTGTTTTATTAAGCACAATACCAATAACACTTACAATATCGCCCTCCTGCTTTCTAGGCAGCCTTGCGATTGACAAGCTATCTTGTAATTCTTGTCTATTTGAAAGTATTTTCTTCAAAAATTCATATCTCTTTTTAAAATAATTTACAAAATCCTGAACTTCTTTTTTTTTATTTTTATAATCATAAGAAAACACAACCCGAACATTGTTCTTATAATTATTTTGGATTGTCTCTGGTACTTCTTCCTCTAGTGTTGTAATCTCTGTTGTTTTCAAAATGTTAGGAAATTCATTTTGTTTCGTTTCGCTCAAATTAGAAGTTACAATCGCTCCAGTATAAACTCTCGAATTCTGAAAACCCATTTCTAAATCTTTAATTAAATCCTTTCCTATAAAAAAAGATTTAGAAAATTGCCCCTCATTAAATAATTGAAGAAATTTAGAAACATCAAAATTATTATCAAGTGAATCGAAAAAATCAGGACTAATCAAAATTCCGTTTTCCATAAAATAACTAATCAATTGTTCCTTATTTATCATTATAAATTAAGGCCTTCCTTCAAAATATTTCTTATATTTGGTATTGTAGAAGAAGGAATACCTAGTTTAATTTCCCTAGTTCTTCCGTATCTTCCTTTAGATATAACTCTTGCATTGATTATTCCCAGCATGTCTAATTCTGCAATGATATCTGAAATTCTCCTCTGTGTCAAGGGCTTTAATCCAACCTTGCTACAAAAAGATTTGTATACTTCATAAATATCTCCAGTAAATATTGGTTCATCTGAAACATCTGAAACATCCAAAATGGAAAGCAAAGTGAGTTGAAATTGTTTTGGTTGTGTATGTACTACATCTAAGACCCTATCTCTCTCAATTTTTTCTTCTGCATCATCTATATCTTCAATACCTATATATTTTTTTCCTTTCCTTTCGGCCAATTCACCAGAAACTCTCAAAAGTTCTAGTGCTCTTCTAGCATCTCCATGTTCCCTGGCAGCATAGGCAGCACATTTTTCTATTACTCCTTCACGAACTACTCCCTCTCTAAATGCAATTTTTGCTCTTTCCTTTAAAATATCTTGAATTTGAAGAGCATTATAAGGAGAAAAAACCAACTCTTCTTCGCTTAAGGAACTTTTAACTCTTGGATCAATGTTATCCATAAAAAGAAGATCATTAGAAATGCCTATTATAGACAATTCAATATTTTTTAATTCAAAATTAATTCTAGTAAGATTATAAAGAATTTCGTCTCCTGCTTTTTTAATTAACTGATCTATTTCATCAAGAACTAAAATTATTAGTTTCTTTTCAGCGTCTATGTGCCTTAGAAAAATTTTGTATACTTCATCTGTAGGTAAGCCTGTTGGAGGAATATCTAATCCAAACTCTTTAGCCAGTTGAGAAATAATTCTATATTCTGTATCTGCAACTCTCTTCAATTTACAATTTAAATAAATAATTTCAATAGGAAGTTTTTTCTCGCTAGCTATCTGCAAGATCTGTGAAGTTACATATTTACTTATCACTGTTTTTCCAGTTCCTGTCTTTCCATACAAAAAAAGATTAGATGGTTTCTCCATTCTTAATGCTGGAGCAAGAATTCCTGCTATTGTTTTTACATGCTCGTCTCTGTGGGGTATTGTTGAAGGAGTATAATTTGACTGTAAAACTTTTTTATTTTTAAAAAGAGGTTCTTGATCTAAATAATCATTAAAAAAATTATTTAATTCTACCATCTTTTTTACCCATGCTGATTTCTTAAATAAATTATATAAATTTTATTGTGTTTCAAAATACACACCTACACCTATATTTCCTCTGGAATTAATTTCACTTTTATCACATATAAAAAATATAGCAATCACTAACAAATAATAACACCCTCATTTCCTATGGAAAATATATAATTTATAATATATATTATATATAATAGAAAAATTTATAATATAAATAAGAAAAAATATCAAATTCTTATAAAAATAAGGAAAACAAGAAATAAAAGACACACAACAGTCCATACGAAACGAAAAAACAAAAAACATTCCATACGAAACAAAAGGGTGTGGGTCCATAGGAAGTTAAGGTTCATTAATGAATAAACAACAAACATACAATATATTACAAATAAGCAATAAATTTATAAATAAGTTTTAAATAGTAATAGCAATAGGTGTTAAAAATGGATGAAGAAAAGAGAAGTTCTAAACAACTAATTGGAAAAAAAGTCGTAACAAAAAGCGGTAAGGTTTTTGGAGAAGTAAACAACCTTATATTTGAAACAAAAACAGGAGAACTCCTTCAATTATCTTTAAGAAACGCAACCCCCTATTGTGAGGGTCTTGACTTAGAAAGAACAAAACAAAACGAAGTACTGGTTCCTTTTTCTGCAGTTGTTGCCTTAGGTGACTTCATCGTTGTAGCAGAAGAAGAAATGATATAACCTTTTCTTAAAATAGATAATGATGATGTTATTAAGAAAGAAATAACTAAAGAGCAAAATAAAAAATTAAAGAATTCACTTTTTCAACCCTTTAGTTCTGGAAGATGAGGATAAAGAAAAGAAAAAGGAGTTTCTGTATCTTCACGTTGTCCTGAAAATATAAAAGAAGGATATGAATTCAATTATTCTTTTCCAAATAATACAAGGCAAATTATAATAATATTAAACAGAAACGAAGAAGAAAAATATCAAATTGAAATATATAAAAATTTAATAGAACTGTTGCCTGAAATTTCAAATGCAGAATTTAAATCATTAATTAAAGCAACAGTATGGAATGTAACAAACATAAAAATTTAATTTAATTCTAATAAACAACTAGCTTTATAAATATTTATAATTTCTTTATTAAAGATGGATAAACCAAATAGTTCAAAATCTAAAAAAGTTTTAAAACTAAAAGAACAAGCAATAAATTCCAGTAAAAAGTTAAAAGAAACCAAATCAATCACTTATAAAACAACTGCAGAGATCATAATATCAAAAAACATTTCTGAACAAATAATAGGACAAGATGAAGGTTTACAAATAATCAAAAAGGCATCAAAACAAAGAAGAAATATATTATTAATAGGAGAACCAGGAACGGGCAAATCTCTTTTAGGTCAAGCCCTAGCAGAACAATTACCAACAACAAAATTAGTTGATATTCTCACATTCCCAAATGATCAAGATGAAAATAATCCTTTAGTAAGAATTTTACCAAAAGGCAAAGGAAAAGAATTAATCACAAAATTAAAAATTCAATCAATGTCTTCTTCAAGAAATTTAAATATTTTATTATTTATTGTATTAATTATTACTTTAATAACTCCTTGGTGGATAAGAAAAGAATATGGGGATATAATAGCAGCAGCATCAATTATAGGCTCTATGATCTTTTTAGTTGGTTTTATAATTTTTATTAATTTAAACAAAAGATTGGGTGGTCAGAAATTTAAAGTTCCAAAATTACTAGTAAGTACTGTAGATTACAAAACAGCACCATTCATAGATGCAACCGGAATGCATGCAGGAGCATTACTTGGAGACTGCCTTCATGATCCCTTGCAGTCTGGAGGTCTAGGAACGCCAGCACACGAAAGGATTACAGCAGGAGCAATTCACAAAGCAAATGGGGGGGTTTTATTTATAGATGAAATAGCTTTGTTAGATCCCCACACCCAACAAGAATTACTAACTTCACTTCAAGAAAAAAAATACAAAATAACAGGACAATCAGAACGTTCAAGTGGAGCAATGGTTGCAACAGAACCAGTTCCAGCAGATTTTATTTTAGCAGCAGCAGGAAATTTAGAAACAATTGAAAAAATGCACCCAGCATTAAGATCTAGAATTAGAGGTTATGGTTATGAAGTTTACATGAATGAAACAATGACAGACAAGCAAGACAATAGAAATAAAATTGTTCAATTTGTAGCTCAAGAAGTTGTAAAAGACAAAAGAATTCCACACTTTACAAAAGAAGCAGTTGAAGAAATTATACAAGAAGCCAGAAAAATGGCAGGCATGGCTGATAAATTAACAGTAAGATTAAGAGAGCTCGGTGGTTTAGTAAGAGCTGCAGGAGACCTAGCTTTAGAATTAAATTCAAAATTTGTAGAAAGAGAACATGTAATAAAAGCAAAACAATATGCTAGACCCTTAGAGCAACAATTAGCAGATAAATATATAGAAAATAGAAAAAAATATGAATTAATTCTTACAGAAGGAAATAAAATAGGAAGAGTAAATGGGTTAGCTGTAATGGGTAGCGGGGGAAGAATTTGTAGCTACAGGACAACTAGGAGAAATAGCAAAAGAAGCAGTAAAAAATGTTTCAGCAATAGTTCTAAAATATTTTGGAGAAGATATAAAAGAAAAGTATGATATTTTTGTTCAATTCTTATATACAGCAGGAACAGGTGTTGAAGGAGATTCAGCATCAATAGCAGTAGCAACAGTAATAGTTTCAGCATTAAAGAAAGTTCCAATAAGACAAGATACAGCAATGACTGGTTCATTATCAATTAGGGGAGAAGTACTTCCAATAGGGGGAGTAACAGCAAAAGTGGAAGCTGCAATAGAAACAGGCATAAAAAGAGTAATAGTCCCAAAAGACAATTACGAAGACATTATATTATCAAAAGAACAAAAAGAAAAGATAAAAATAATTCCAGTTTCAACATTCACAGAAGTTCTAAAAAATGTCTTAGTCTGGGAAGGAAAGAATAAAGCAATATTGAACAAATTATTAAAAAATAAAAATTAAGTATTTTTATTAGTAGGACACTCACGCAACAACTTATCAGCTATAAAGTAGAATTGATTTGAGTTCAAATTAATACCAACAGCTTTTAATCTTTTCATTAAATAAACTCCTTCATATTTGTTTTCTATTTTTTTAATTCTAAATAATTCTTCTAAATTCAAAGAACACAAATAACCACCCACATCATTAAGCTTGATTACTACATCATTTTTTCCATCATGAATAATTAGTCTATTCAAATCAACAAATATATTTTCTTTCTTGTAAACATCCCCAATTTTTCTAAAACCACGACAAAAAAGTTCATAACCAACAAAACCCCTATATATTGAGTCAATATTATTTTTATTAACAAAGTCTTCAAAATCTCTAAAAAATTCTTCACTCCCAACCCCTTCCTTCTTATCCCTAAATCTGTATACCCTACCAAGAAATTTATTGTATTTATGTACAGAATTATTAAATTGCTTAAATCTTCTTATCCCTTCAACATTAACTATCTTTCTTCTTTTCCATATTCCATTAACTAAATGAGCATATTCGTAGATCTTACCACTTCTCTTTTTAACCTTCTTAACGCGTATAAACATATTATAAAAGTTGGGCACAAGTTAATATATTATCATTTCTTTTCATTAAAACGTAATAACATAATGTAAGAAAGAATAAGGAAACGAGTGAAAAATCAAAAAAGTTTATTACCTAGTTATATTTTGAAAATTAAATGGAATTAAAAGAACAACTTCTGAAGTATCTTTCTAAACAAATAAAAGAACCAGTTACAATAGAAAGGCCCCCAAACCCACAATTTGGAGATTTTGCTCTACCTTGTTTTAAATTATCTAAAAAACCCCACGAGTTACAATCCTTCCTAAAACTACCTAACTTTATAGAAAAAACAGAAATTAAAGGGATTTACTTAAACTTTTTTGTGAACAAAGACTACTTTTCTAAAGTGGTTCTACAATCAATTTTGAAAGGAAATTTCTTAAATATAAAAAAAGAAAAGAAAAAGGTTGTTATAGAATATCCCTCACCAAATACAAACAAACCACTACATTTGGGGCATATAAGGAATATAGTTTATGGTCAATCTATTGTTAACTTACTAAAATTAAAAGGAAACCAACCAATACAAGTAAATCTGCTAAACGATAGGGGTGTTCACATCTGTAAGTCAATGTTGGCATATAGGAAATTTGGGAATAACACAAAACCAAATAAGAAATCAGATCATTTTGTAGGTGATTTTTATGTATTATTTCAAAACAAGGCAAAAGAAAACCCAAGCCTAGAAGAAGAAGCATTAGAAATGTTAAATCAATGGGAAGCAGGAGATAAAAAAGTCTTAGAATTGTGGGAAAAACTGAATTCTTGGGCTATCAAGGGGTTTAATGAGACTTTCAAAGAATTTAATTTAAAACACAATAAAACCTACAAAGAGTCAAAAGTTTACAAAAAAGGAGCACAAATTGTCAAAAAAGCATTTGAAATGAAAAAGTTTGTTAAAGATGAAAGTGGGGCAATTATAGCAGAATTAGAACAATATGGTTTGCCCAATAAAATAATGTTAAGAAAAGACGGAACATCTATTTATATTACACAAGATCTTGCACTAGCAGAACAAAAATATAAAGACTTCAAAATGAGATTATCAATTATTTTATCTGCTACAGAGCAGAATTTACATTTTAAACAATTATTCAAAATTTTAGAATTATTAGGTTACAAGTTTAATAACGAACATTTGAGTTATGGTATGGTCTTATTACCAGAAGGTAGAATGAAATCAAGAGAAGGTAAGGTGGTGGATGCAGACGATCTAATTCACGAGTTACAGTCAATGGTGGAAGGAGAAATAAGAAAAAGATATGATAATCTTTCAAAGCAAGAAATAACAAAAAGAGCCAAAACAATTGCAATGGCTGCAATAAGATATTATATCCTGAGAGTTGATCCAAACAAAGACATAGTATATAATCCAGAAGAGTCTATTTCTTTTGAAGGAGAAACAGGACCATACCTTCTTTATACTCATGCTAGAATAAAATCAATACTTAGAAAAGCAAAAACATTCAAAATAAATAACACAAGGCTTAAAAATTCACAAGAACAAAATATAATAACAACACTTTCAAATTATAATAATTGTGTTGGAGAATCTATAAAAAATAAAAGACCATCAACACTTGCTAATTTTTTATTTAAATTGGCTCAAGAATACAACGAATTTTATCATACTTTTCCAATATTAAAGGCAAGCAAGAACGAAAGAGAATCAAGACTTTCTTTATCAAAAGCTGTTTCAATTGTTCTGAAAAATGGCCTTGATTTATTAAATATTGACACTTTAGAAGAAATGTGATTTAGAAAACAAATCTTTATAAATTCAGAATTTTTCACACAAATATGCCAATCGTAGGTTTTAATTTTGATAAAATAAGTGTAGAAAAAAAGTCTAGTTTGTCAAAAGAAGATAAGATTCAAAATAACGTTAATGTAAGAGATATAAAAGAATCAAAATTAAAAATAGATAAGAATGAAGTAAAATCCTTAAAGATTGAATTTGATTTTTCAGTAGATTATTCAAAAGCAGGAAACTTACAACTTTTAGGTAATTTAATATATCTAGAAAATGAGCCAAAAATAAGCGAATTGTTGAATATGTGGGATAAAGATAAAAAAATGCAGACAGAATTTGGTGCACAAATCTATAATTTTATAATAAATAGGTGTAGTATAAAAGCACTCCAATTAGAAGAAGACGTTGGTCTTCCATTGCATATAATTCTTCCCAAAGTAAAACCAAAGAACAAATGATAAAGCATATTTAATCAATTAATTATACAAAAACATATAAAAAACACCACTAATCTTTTTATACTAAAAAGGTAATGTTATTCTATGGTTGAAGACCAAAGTATTAGGTTGGCTTTTTTTAAAGTCAAAGAAGATATACAGATAATTTTTAATGAAATAAAAACCATTAAGGAACAATTAGAAGACCAAAACAAAGAGATAAAGCTATTAATTGAAGGTTTAGGGGTTCTAGAAAATAAAATTCATAACAAAATAGAGAGTTCCACAGGAAATGATGGGGCTGATCAATCAATCAATCAATTGATCAATCAATCAATCACCAATCAATCAATCAATCACCCAAACAAGCCTATAAATGCTGAATATAGTGGAATTAAGCAGTTTAATAATGAAAAAGGGGTTAATCATTTGATCAATCAATCACCAATCAATCAATCAATCAATCAATCAATCAATCAATCACAAGAACTAAAACTCAAAAATTTGACTTTAGACATAAGTAAAACCTTTTTATCTCTATCAAAACAAGAATTAAAGTTATTTTTAACAATTTATCAATTAGAGGATGAAAACGTAGAACCTTCTTATAAGAATATAAGTGTTAAAATGAAACTATCAGAACATTGTATAAGGGGGCATTTATCCTCACTTTTAAGAAAAAACGTTCCAATTGTTAAAAAAAGACTTAACAATCATACTAATTTACTCTCAATTTCTAAAGAATTTATAGCTTTAAATTTAAAACAAAAGCTCATAAACCTATATTATGAGTCAGATCCCCACCAAAAAACACTTTTTGATATAAATTAACTCTCACTATTTGCAAGAAATTGAAATATACAAGTTCTCACCCTTGTTTTATATAAAAATGTTATAATATACCTCTTTTTATAAAAATTACTATATCTCTCAATTCAATCTTAATATATAATTTTTATAAATATTTATGTTAATTTTCACCCAACGTTCCATATCAATACAAAATTTATCAAATTTATGTTAAAAATTGAAAATCATTGTTCACCGACAGTTCACCGAACTGTTCGGTGACGTCACCTAAGTTTACCGAACAAACCGAATAAATAGCCTAAAATACACCATTAAGCCTTAATAAAGAGGTCAAAAAATTTGACTGTTCGGTAAGTTCAGTGAACTGTTCGGTAAAATAAAATTAGCAGAAAAGTATAAAAACAACAATCAATCTAAAATATTAAATGGGTTTATTTAGTTTTTTTAAAAAAAAGAAAAGTGATAAAGAAGAACACACGGCCAAAATAAATGAAGCCCTAAAAAACTCTTTCTCAAATGTTAAAAAAGACATTTTACACATTCATAAAGGAATATCAGATCATAAAGACAATACCCACAAAAGATTTGAATCTATAGAAAAAAGATTAGAAAAAATAGAGATAAATTTAAATATTTTACAACAAACACAGAGACCACAAAAATTTATAGAAAAAACTCCAAAACAAATTGAAGCAGAAGAAGAAACAGAAGAATTACCAGAAGAGGAAGACATATTATTAAACCAATTAAGAGGAATCCCCAAAGCAGAACTAAAACTATTCAAGACATTATACGAACTTCAACAAAGCTTAAACCTAAAACATATTTCTTATAAATCCTTGGCTAGTTATCTTTATCCAGGAAAGGACTATAATTCTATAAGGTCTACAATTACACAATTTGTCCTAAGATTATACACAGAAGGGTTAATAGAAAAGCAAAGAATAGGCAAAGAAAATTTCATTAAATTAACACCACATGGTCAAAAAGTCATAAAAAGTGCAAAAACAAAGAGAATGATAAAAGAAATAGAAATGTCTCAAAATTAACAAAATATATTAATTAGATTTACTTTTAATGTATTTATGAAAAAAGTCTTTTCTATCTTAATTTTAATTATTTTTTTATTATCGATATCTTTTGTCTATGCACAAGATGGTGTAATTTTAACAAAGTGTATAGATACAGATGGAGACAATACAACCTCTAGCGGTACAACTACATGGGAGTACAACTCCCCTTTAGGTAGTGGTGGTGGAACTGAAGAAGACATTTGTAGTACAATTCATTATACAAATATTTTATTAAATATGGGTGAGAAATTTAAATGGGGTGAATTTGTATTAGTAGAAACAGTATGCCCAAAAATAGGAATAACTGCAGTTGAACCAGCAGATTTACCAATAAAAAAATTCTACAAATGCGAGTGTGAAAATAATGGTAAAGTATGTAAAGGAAATGCAGTAGAAATTTCATCACAAAGAGTTAAAGATGCTGAAAAAGCCTGGGAAAATGATGTACAAATAAATAAATTTAGTTTAAACACATTTTTATTAAAGTTTTTAAGATTCTTCGGTTTATGGGGTTAAATAATTTAATCAAAAATCAATTTATTTTCTCATAAATTTTAGTAATTACGTGGAAAGTATCTTAGATGAAGTTATTCGCTTTTTATGAAGAAGACCCACCATATAGCACAAATTATAATTATTAGGGTTGCATCTAAAAACATTATAAACTCTTGAAAAAAAATAAGTTCAATAAATAAAGTAGTGCGAAGATTATCCAAAAACTCAAATATAACCCCTTCTGGGGTTTATCATTCTCATATTGTCGGTGTTGTTGCATGAAATCTAAACCGTAATTAGCAACAATGATTTTTTCTATTTCTATTGCCCTAGTATACTTATTATTTATTTTCTTATTGAAACTAATTGAAAAATACATAGCAAAAAGACATAAAGAAACGCCAAATAAACTAAACATCCAATATTGAATAGGATTTGATATTTCTTTTTTTATTAAAAGAACAAAAAGCCCACCAGTCAAAGTAATAAATAACAATGCAACATTCCAATTTAATTGATCGTGGTGTTCAGCAGAATCCTGAACTTTATTGTACTCTGTTAGTAAGATCTCTAATTTTTCCCTATCGCCTTTAATATCCATAGAAAATAAAGTCTAATTTAATATTTAAATAGTTTAAGTTTAGTAAAAACCCAACAAATTCACGTAACACATGTTAACTGCATTTCTCTTCAACTAAAACAAGAGGAATATTTATATAATTTCCCGCCTATTTCATAAAAAACAATGACTAAAAAAAGAATAGCCACAGGTGTAGTACATAAAGTGCCTGCAGATTTAAAAAAAGCCCTTATTTCTAACAATACAACACTAGATGCCTGGAAGGATCTTACCCCACTATCAAGGAATGAGTGGATCTGTTGGATTACCTCAGTCAAGAAATCGAAAACAAGAAAATATCATATCGAGCGAGCACGTGTAGAACTTAGCAAAGGAAAGCGCCGGCCTTGTTGTTGGGCTGGTTGTCCTCATCGTTGAAAAATTAAAATAAGAAATAAAAACCTCAATTTTTAATCAAAATATTTAATCATCAAACAGTTCAGTAAATTTTGAAAGATTTCAGCAAAGTCTCACAAAAACTTATTAACCCGTACGTATTAAATTAATTAATGAACCTAATTAAATGTAAAAAATGTGGTATAAATGCTCAACATCATGGAAAAGGTCTATGTTTTAACTGTTATAGAAAATTCGCTTGGGTGAAAAAACTAGTTACTTGTAAACACTGTGGAAAAGAAAAGTTACATCAAGGCAAAGGTTATTGTCCAAATTGTTATAATAAGATTTTCAGGTATGATTCAATAAAAGAAGCTAATTATGTAAAGTATCACAAGATTCCAATAGAACTTTACAAAGAAGTTACAAAAAAATGTATGGTCTGCGGGTTTAGTAAAATTATAGATCTTCATCATTTGGATCATAATAAAAAAAATAATGATAAATCTAATCTTATAGGTTTATGTCCCAACCACCATAAGATGTTGCACGATTATAGATTTTCAGAAGAAGTGGTAAAAACCTTAGAAGCAAAAGGTTTCAAAGCAAAACTAACAAAATTTTAAACGTTCATATTATAAAATAAATAACGAACTACGCAGAGTATACCTTCTACGAACTTGCTTAACTTTGCTAAAACTACTCAATAAGGGGTATAAAAACATTTCATGACGTTTATAGCCAAATAAACCCAAACTTACTAAAATCTCAATTATTTAACCTAGGTAAATTGAGAGAAATTAGTCTAAAAATTCAATAAGAAATTAGTTCATTAATTTCAAAAATTAATTTTTTATAGTCCTCTTTGGATATTTTAGCAATTTTTCCAATAACAAGGTTTTTTACAATTGTTGAGACTTTCCAAAATTTAATTTTACTTTTTAAAGGCAAATTTCTTTCTTCAAAGTTCTCAAGTTTAATGCCTTCACTTTCAGGATTACTTGTTATTGCACACCCAATATAATCATTTTTATAAATTCCAATTATTACAACAGGTCTCTTCTTAGAGTTCACAAGATCAGAAAAAGGGAAGTTAATTACAACAATATCCCCTTTAGAGTACTTCATCCCATCTTTCATCATATTCATTATCCCACGCCTCCTTTAAAGAAATTTCAGAAACCAACATAGAAATCAAACTTTCTTTTTCTTCAGAATCTAACTTTTCTAACTCTTCTATTCTTTTTTTGATTGATTTACGCACAAACTCACTCCACTTTATTTCAGAATAACTACGCATCTTCTCATAAATTTTATCTTCTATTGATAGGGTTATATTCGTCATATAATTAAGTGGCACCACTTATTTATAAAGTTTATTATAAAATTGTTGAAAGGTTTACAAGAAAACAATATTATTCATATTTTTCAAATGCGGGTCGCCAGTAACTAACCTAGCATTTAATTTCTTCGAGATTGCATAAATTATCCCATCAATCAGTCCAAAATCTTTCTCAGTTTTTCGCATATTGTTTTTTATTCTAGCTCCATCAATACATAATTCTGAAGTTAAGTCTATTATTGTCGAGTTTGAAATTATAAAATTATATCTCTCACCAAGTTCTTCTCCAATCCTAAAATAAGAATCTGCAAGTTCAGCTATGACTATGATTGGGGTTGCTACTTTTTTATTTTCTATAAGTTCTTTTACTTTTTCGCCCTTCTTAGAAGCTTGAAAATACTCTACCCAAGCAAAAGTATCTAAAACACAATCAAATTTCATGCGATTTCATCCTTTCAACAACCAATTTTTTCCCCTTATCTATACCGAATAAAGATGTTTTTGGAGCTTCTTTTGATTTAGAAAGAATAAATCTTATGGTTTGATCTATTGAAGATGCATTTTCCCTTATTTTTATGGTTTCAAGTATTTGTTTAGTTTCTTCTTCAACGTGTATTGTAGTTCCCATGATAATGATATATATCTCTATCTTTATAAATTTATCTATGATATCTTTGTAATTTTTTCAATTAATTCTAAGTAAAGCTTATAATAAAGTTCGTATAATATTTCTTCATGAATCAAGAAGAGGTTGATAAAATTCTAAAGAAGTTAGAAGTAGATCTAAAAATAAAAGGTTTTACAAAAGCAACAATTAAGACATATTTAGTTCACAATCAAGAATTTCTAAAATTTGTAAACAAAAACCCGTTACAAGTAACTACAGAAGATGTAAAAACATACCAAGCAAATTTATCAGATAAAAATGCAAAATCTGCAACAGTAATCTTAAAGTTATCAGCAATAAAATTCTTATTTAATAAAGTTTTAAAGCATAAAATAATAAATGACGACGTAGAATACCCAAAATCCCAGAAAAAAATACCAGACGCATTAACAAAAGAAGAAGTTCAAAAACTTTTTTCAACAATTAAAAATTTTAAACACAAATTATTAATGGAATTTATGTATGGATCAGGTCTAAGAGTTTCAGAATGTGTTAATTTTAGAGTTAGAGACCTAAATTTAGATAATTTTACAGCAAAAGTTATTTCTGGAAAAGGCAATAAACAAAGAATGATTATATTATCCAAAGACTTTGTTTCTAGACTTAAATCTTATTTAAGTACAAGAGAAGAAAAATCCGACTGGTTATTTTCATCTAAATTATTAGATAAACCAATGACTTCAAGAATGGCTCAAAAAGTAATTGAGAAAGCAGCAACAGAAGCAGGTTTTAAGAAAAGAGTTTATTGTCACATTTTAAGAAGCAGTTTTGCTACACATTTACTAGAAGGGGATGTGGATATTCGATATATTCAAGAATTATTGGGGCACTCCGATTTATCGACGACACAGAGGTATACCAAAGTAAATATGGAACAATTAAGAAAGATTAAAAGCCCGCTTGATAACATTAATCAAAAATAAAAATATTTAATTAATATAAAGATAACAAAATTTAATTAGAAATTAAATAATTTCACCGAATATTCATTCGGGGCATTACAAAATCCAACAGTAAAAAATAAATTTATAGTAATAAGTTATGTCTAAAATAAAACGAACCTAATACGATAACTGTTCGGTGAACAGTAGGTAAACAATAAATACAAACTCTAAATTAAAAAAAGTATTATAAAAAAGCCAAATATTTAAATTATTATTAATCAAAAAAAGCATAAAAATAAAGGGTGTTTGATGAGCAGAAACTTAACAAGAACCAGGTTAAGAACTAATGAGAGATTAAGAAAGTCAAGACCACATATTTTTGGTTATGACGAATCAAATCATGGAAGAGTTCCTGAAATTTTAGTAGTAACTTATTCTAAAGATCCAGATTCTGCTGAAAGATTATATAAACAACTACCAAAAATAAGAAGAGGAGAAGAAGGCTTATCAAGGGCATTATTTCTTGATGTAGATTATCGTTTTGCAGTACTTGAAGATACAAGATTAACTAGAGCATTATATGAATCAAGAAATAAAGCAAAAGCAATTGCGGGGCTAATCAGGGGTTTTAGAGTAGAGACTTTAACAAATGCATTGCTCTATGTTGATGGAAGACAACCAAGAGATTTAGAAGAAGTAATATGTACAGAACTAAGAGATATGAGTTTCACTAATAGTGATAGGATAATTTGTGAACCAGATGCAGATAGGTCTTACAAAATTGTAAATGCAGCAGACGCAGTAGCTTGTGTATTGTACCATAAAATTGAAAGAGAAGGAGAGAGAGGATTAAGAAGATACACAGATAAAAGAGTTTACATTAATTTTTCTTAATATAACTTCAATTAAATTTTTATTTCATATTTTGCAAACAGTTTTCTTATTCTAAATTTTATTAAGTCTGTAAAGTCAATAATTTTCCCTATTTAAAATAACTAAAACTTCCAGCTGAAATAATGCAAAAGTATTAACTTTACTTAGTTTAACTAAAAATCTAATAACTTTTCTTTCACGACCAATAATAAAATGTTCTCTGGAAAATTCTCTTTTCATATCTGAAAAAATACCCCCCCAAATAATTTTATCTCCCTTGCCTTCAGGTTCAACTTGAATTGCCCATCCAACATCTTTAATTATCATAGAAAAACCAAATTTAGAATTATATAAAATTTTTTAAAGTTTAATACTTGTTATAAAGTGGATGAAACAATCAAAGAAGATATTAAAAGACGAGATAAAAAGAATGAAAGTTTCTTTCTTACAGATTAAAAAAGAAAAATCAAAAAAATTTGATCTAAATAAATGCCTAAAATGCAAACAAGATGCGGGATAAAAGGCAAAGTTTGTGTTTCTTGTTCTTCAAAAATTAATTTTGTAAAAATAAATGAAAGCAGCAATACACGCAGCTAAAAAAGCAAGAATCAATCCAAAGAATATTGTAAACTTAATTATTATAAACCCAACAATTATAAAGACTAAAACAAAAATATACATTATTAAAGAACCAAAAAATATTTTTGCGCCATCTAAATTAGAAAAGGGAAGCATATTAAACAAAGCTATAAAGAAATTTATATTAACAAAATAGTTCATATTTATTCCAAAAATCCTACCAATTAATAAACCAGCAACAGCCAAAAACAAACTTGAAATAATTCCTGCAGAAGCAATTTGTGCTTCTTCAAAATAATTGAGAGTGGGATGTTTTCTTCCAAGGCGTGCAATTTTATATTCTGTTAATGAATGTATTCCTATTGCAGTAAAAAATAATTTACCTTGAGAAAAAATTGTAAAAATTAAAGCAAGAATTATTCCAAACGGAAAACCCTTAGTTAAATTTCCACCCCCAAACCACATTTTTTTCATTCTCCAAAGTTCATATTCACTTGTTGCATCATGTCTTTTTGCAAAATATTTAATTATTAATTCTCTAAATAAGATAGCAATAACCACAAGGAAAAATATTTTTATAAGATTCAATAACCAATTTGTTAAAACAAAAATCTTACTTCCATCATCAAAACCAAATACAAAAGTTAAAACTAAAATTGATATTAGTAAATTTATCTCCTCTCTTTTTGCAAATATTTTTTTCATTATTTATCTAACAAAAGGCTTCCTGCTTTTTTCTTACAACTAAAACATACAAATATTTTAATTTCTAAATATAAAAACCTTTCTTAAATTTAATTTATTCAATAATAATTTTTAGTTAGTTCTTTGTAAAATTTTAATTTCTTCTATGATTTCTTCCTCGTGTCCTGCACCAACTACAGCAACAATTTTAGAATATTCTTTCATTAATTTAAATAATCTTTTAGCCATGTATTTATTTCTGTCATCAACTAAAACTTTGTAAAAATTTGGATACCTTTCCTTAACTTGCTTTAATAAACTGTCAATTAAATCTTTTTCAGGAACCTTATTTAAATCAATTTTTATTCTATATTTTTTATTAAATAAACTTCTTAAAATATCATAAATAAACCTGAATTTCTCCTTAAAAGTTATTTCCTTAGAAAAATTCTTTAAAGTAACCTCAATTTTTTGGTCAATCAGTGCAATTTTGCATCTGTTTTTCGCTCCAACCTTAGCAGCCTTAAGCATTTCTTCTCCAGGGCTAACACCAACCTTACTACCAAGCCATCTTTCAGCAAATTCACCAAGTTTGGCAAATAAATATCCTTTAAAGCCTATAATTTTGATATCTTTTAAGCTAAGCCTTCCCTTTACATTATTTGCCAATGCAAAAAACCTGCCCTTGTCAAGTTCTAAAGCAACAACTTCAGGCTTTTCTTCAGTTATAATTTTCTCCACTTCTAAAATACTTTGCTTTGCTATGTGAGAAGTACCAATTAAAATTAGATTTTCAAATACTTTCATTCAAGAAAGGAAAAATATATAAACTTAAAAATGTTGGTAAAAAGAATAGTTAAACTTAAAGGTGACATGATGCTAAAAACAAAAAAAGTAACAGACGTTTTCGGTTTAAGAGTTTTTACAGACGAAGGGTATTATTATGGTGAAATTGAAGAAGTTGTTCTGCAAGGAAATAGGGTTTGGGGTTGGCGTATAAAAGCAACAAAAAATTCCCAACTTTTTAGAGTGTTAACAGGAGCAAAAGGAGCAACAATCCCACATCAACTTGTAAGGTCAATAGGTGATATTATTATAATATCTAAGAATGCTCTGCCTTCTGAAGAAATGGCTGTAGAAGAGCAAACAGTTGAAGAGTACTGAAAGTACCACCACAACACTTATATACTAATTATTTTATTTTAGAATATATGGCTTCCCCTTTACAAAATGCTATAACTTTCTTAAGAGATTTTGGTCTTTTTGATGTTGTTCTGCCTTTTTTATTAGTGTTTACACTTATTTTCGCTATTTTAGAAAAAACAAAAATTTTAGGTACTGAAGGTAAAGATCAACCAAAAAGAAGCCTAAATACAATGGTTGCATTTGTTATGGGTATGCTTGTCATAGCAACAAATAAAATTGTTACAGCAATAAATGAAGCCCTGCCAAATATTGTTTTAGTTATTGTATCTTTTGTAGCTTTTCTCTTAATGATTGGTGTTTTCTTTGGTACTGAGGAATTCAAATTAAAAGAAAAATATCCAGGCTTTACTACAGGACTTGTAGTTGTTTCATTTATAATATTAATTATAATTGTACTTGATTCATTAAAAGTAAGTGCTAATAAAAGTTGGTTAGATTGGATTTTAGAATATGTCATTAATAACATTAGTGGCCCAATAGTTACATCCATAATCTTTTTAATCATAGCAGTTATTGCTATTGTATATATTACAAGAGGTCCAAAATCAGAAAAATAAAAAAAGGTGAAAAATGGTACTAGAACAAGGATTTAATCTTCAAGAATCAATAGATTTTTTAGTAAGTAGTGGAGTATATGATATACTTCTTCCATTTCTTCTTGTTTTCGCTATTGTTTTCGCTATTTTAGAAAAAACAAAAATTTTAGGTGAAGAAAAAACAAACATAAATGCAATTGTAGCAGGAGTAGTTGGTTTGCTTCTAGTTGTTCAAAAGGGAATAGTTGCCACACTAAATCTTTTCCTTCCAAGAGTATCAATGATAATAATTGTAACATTAATGGGTCTTTTAGTTATTAGTATGGTTGCAGGCAAGGAGTTCAAAGGATTAAGAGGTACAACTCTTGGAATTGCAGTTGTCGTTATAATATTTGCAGTAATAATTTCACTTACAAGCCCACCAACAGGTTATGGAACACCATGGCTGACATCATATGACCAGCAAGTATTGTTATCTGTTGGTTTGCCTTTATTGATATTGGTTTTAGTAATATGGCTTGTTACAGCAAGTCCTAAGAAAGAAAAAGGAAAAGGATTCCTTAAAACACTAGCAAAAGAAGCAATGGGAGAAGAGTAAATGGCAACAATTTTAGACACAAGCCTAATTGATTTTTTGCTACCAATTTTCGTATTTTTATTTATATTTGTAGTTATATATGCACTTCTTAGCAAAACAGAATTATTTGGAAAAAATGTTCCTGCACTAAATTTTTTGGCAGCAATATGTGTTGCAGCAGTTGCAGTATTTGCAGGTAATTTAATAAAACTTGTCAGTTCAATAACACCCTGGATTGTTTTTATAATTATAGTATTGGTCTTGATTTTTGGAATGTTTAGATTTTTGGATGTAAAAGACAAGCAAATATGGGATACTTTTGGAGGTCCAATAGTAGTAACTGTTATAATTCTTATAGTTATTTTAATAGGACTAACAACAGTATTTGAATCTCAACTAACTCCTTTTGGGGGATCATCAGAAAGTGCTACAATTAGCGGTGTTCCTGGAAAAACAGTAAAAAATGAAGTAATATCAACATTAACACATCCAAGACTACTAGTCCTTTTATGCCTTCATCATATTCTTTAACTCTTCCAAGCACGGCATTTTGAAGTTGTTCAAATCTTTCCTGTAACCTTATAAGTTCTTGTTTTATAGAAATAATATCATTATTTGTTTTTTCTTTCCAAACAGCAATATTACCAACATTGCTCATAACTTCCTGCCACTTTTCTCCTATTATGGCTTCAATAATTTCATGAATCCTTTCCATGTCTAATTGATTTCCAGTATTATAAGCGGGAGTTTCTCCATAACCAGCATACTTTGGTTGAGAATAATTAGTTTCAGGCAGTGTAGAATCTTCTGCTGCTACAGTTTCTGTTATAGGAATATCAGTTTCAGAAGGAGAAGGAGCTTCAGGTATTACACCTTCAACACCTGCTTTTATATCTTCATACTCTTTTTCATCTGGCATGATCTTTTTTTACCCCCTTTTTATGATATTCAACTATTTTAACTACGTCATCTTCAGTAACAAACTTCATGGGATTCCATAAATTAATATATTTTTCTAAAAATTGCACATCTTCCTTTCTTGCAAACAATTCCATTTCTTTGATAAAATGTCTTATACTTTCTTTAATTTTAAAAATATCCCCCTTTATTTCCCTTATATCATCATTGATAATTTTAAGTTCTCCCAAGGTTTTTTTGTATTCTTCAATCATATTGTTATTGATGATCAATACCCTGTCTCTAAGAAGATTGTATTTGCCCTCCAAATCTCTTACTCTGCTATTTACATCAAATAAAATTTCTTCAGGTGAATATGTTTGTTCTGCCATATTAAACGAAAACTATTTTAAGTAAATTTAATTAAACAATTTAAATAATAAGAGTTGTGTTAGTATATATAAGTAGTTAATATGGTATTATTCAAAAAAAAGGTGAAGCCAGGAGAGCACGAAGTAGTTAAAGAGGGAGCTGAAGAAGTAATTCACATAAATTATGAATCATATCCAAGATTACCTTCAATAGAAGACGATGCTATTGTTATGGCTTCTGTTATAGAAAAATTATCACAATCTCCTTCAGTAAATAGAGTAGTATTTCATCAAAAAAAGAAGTATGAATATGGTTATTCTCAAACCCAAATGCTTATAGAAGTAGCACAAATCTACAATCATTTCATCAAGCAAAAAAATATACTAACACAAGCAGCATTAGAAGTCTTTGGATCACTTCCAGATACATCACTCAGAATAAAAAATTTGCAGAATATTATTTTAAATTTATTACGAACAGATCCAATTGGTGCCTTTGTAGAATCAAAGAGGTTGTTAAGAGAAGAAAAAATTAATTTATCAAAAAACCCGACAGAAGAATACAAAGCAGCAGTTCAGCCATATCTTTCTGTATTGACAGAAATATATTCTTTATTAGCAGGCACAAAAATAATTGCAATAGCAAAAGACAGCATAGATGGATATGGCGGGGGCAGGACAGAATATAAAAAAATATTTCATCCAACAATAATTCCTGATTTTATGTATACAAGACTTGCTGCTACACCACCATTAGACGGAGAACTTTTGGATTCTTACTTTGTAAGCAAAAATACACACATACAATTATTTAATACAAAAGAAACAATCAAACCATTATATCATGTAAATCCTCCAGAATTTCAAATATCAGAGGATAAGTACGAACTTCTTGAATTAGCTAGAAAAGTACTTGCAGAACATCAGCCAAAAGCAGAGGAGTTTATAGATCCTGAAAAAATGAGAGATACATTTTTTAATATAGGCAGGGATTTAATAACAGAATTATCTCAACATAAAAAAATAGATTTAAAATTTAATGAAATTGAAGAGTTGGCAAACATTTTAGTTAGATACACTGTTGGTTTTGGTTTAATCGAGAGTTTATTACAGGATGATAATGTACAAGATATAGCAATCAATAGTCCAGCAGGCTCTACTCCTATTTTTATAGTTCATGGAAAATATGATGAATGTATAACTAATATAGTTCCTTCAATTGAAGATGCAGAGAGCTGGGCATCAAAATTTAGATTAATTTCAGCAAGACCTCTTGATGAAGCAAATCCAGTTTTAGACACAGAACTAACAATCCCAGGAGCAAGAGCAAGAGTTGCAATTATCTCACGCCCATTAAACCCAACAGGTTTAGCATTTTCTATTAGAAGGCATAGAGATAAACCGTGGACATTACCATTATTTATAAAAAACGGAATGATTGATGATTTAGCTGCAGGTTTACTGAGTTTTATAATAGATGGAAATAGAAGTATCCTAGTGGCAGGCACCAGGGGTTCTGGAAAAACTTCAGTTTTAGGTTCTGTTTTAGTAGAAATAATGAGAAAATATAGAGTAATCACAATAGAAGATGTTAGAGAGTTGCCTGTTGATGTACTAATAGATTTAGGATACAATCTTCAGGCAATGAAGGTAAGGTCTGCATTATTAAAGTCTGGATCAGAATTAGGAGCAGATGAAGGAATAAGGACTTCTTTACGTATGGGTGACTCATCTTTAATAGTGGGAGAGATTAGAAGTTCCATTAAAGGGAATGAAAAAGTTTTGATAATAGATAATGGAGAAACAAAAAGAATCGAAATAAAAAATTTAGAAGGAAAAGACATTTCCAATATTTACATTCCATCAATGGATTTTGATCTAAAATTCAAATTGAAAAGGATTATTGGATTTATAAAACATCCAAAAAGAAAAAAATTGTTAGAGGTTACAACAAAAACAGGCAGAAAAATAACTGTAACACCAGACCATAGTTTATTTACCCATAAAAATTTTAAAATTATTCCAATTGAATGCCATAATTTGAAGGAAGGAAGTAAAATAATTATTCCAGAGAAATTACCCTCTAATTATAACAATATTAATTCCATTAACCTTTTTGAAATGTTAGAAGATGAAAATTGCAGGGTAGAAGGTTATGAAGAAGATTTAAGGCAAATAATAAAGAAAATAGGATACAAAAAAGCTAGTGAAATTTCTAGTTGTACTCAAGACATTTACCAATACTTAAGGTCAGGAATACAACATAGTAATATTTCTATTTCAGATTTTAAAAAGTTGAGTCAAGAAGCCAATCAAAATTTTAATACAAAAACGCTTCAAATTAGAAGAGGAACGAGTGAAAAATTGCCTGCAAATATACACATAACAAAAGATTTTTGCAGGTTTTTAGGTTATTATGTAGCTGAAGGTTATACACAAGAAAGTGGAAGTGTAGTATTTTCTAATGGTGATGAAGTTATCATAAAAGACATAATAAAATCATCTGAAAATTTATTTGGGATAACTCCTTATGTCAGGCAAACCCGGAGTTTAGGAATATCAACACAAATAACATTAAATAACAAAATCTTAGGATTAATGATTAAAAAACTTGGTTGTGGACGCATAGCTATAGAAAAAAGAGTTCCGCCAATAGTATTTGGTTTGTCTGAAGATAAAATCTGTGAATTTTTAAAAGGTTATTTTGATGGTGATGGTTCCCAGACTTCTAAATTGTCTTCAGGTAACAGAATAGCTTGCAGCACAATATCTAAAGGTTTAGCAGATGATTTAATGTACTTACTGTTGAATTTAGGCATTGTAGCAAGAACTTATGAAAAAAAAGAAAGAAGCTCGATAGGAAAACATAATAATTATATAATAGAATTTAAACAAAGAAAATATGTTGAATTATTTATTAAAAAAATAGGTTTTAAAAAATATAAAAAAACACTAATTAATAGGGGTGCATCACACAGCAAGCAGAATAACGTTGATTATAATATAGAAATATTGGAAAAAAATGTGAAATTAAAAAGAAAATTCCGACATTTAAGAAGACATAATTCTTGTGGCAAAGAATATTTAAAAAAAGTTGTAGAAGAATCTGAAAATGCCAGTGAACTAATAAAAACTTTTGTTAATGGGCAGTTTTTCCTGGATGAAGTTAAATCAATAAAAGAGATAGAGTTAGAAAATGGAGAGTATGTATATGATCTATCAGTAGAACCTTGTCAGAATTTCATAGGCGGTTTTGGCGGCATCATGTTGCACAATACTGAAGCATTCGCATTGTTTGAGGCAATGCGTGTTGGAGCTCTTGCTAATACTGTGGCAGGAACAATTCATGGTGATTCTCCGTATGGTGTTTTTGATAGGATTGTGAATGACCTTCAAGTTCCTAGAACAAGCTTCAAAGCAATAGACTTAATTATTGTAGCAAATCCAGTTAGATCTGCAGATGGTTTGCATAGGTACAGAAGAGTAACACAAATTACAGAAGTAAGAAAAGATTGGGAAACAGACCCTCTTGCAGAAGGTGGTTTTGTAGATTTAATGAAATATGATAGTAAAACAGATACTTTAGTTCCAACAGAAGAATTAATCAATGGTGATTCTGAAATAATAAAATCTATAGCTTCTAATATAAAAGAGTGGGCTGGAAATTGGGGTGCAGTATGGGAAAATATTTTATTAAGATCAAAAATGAAAAGAACAATATTAGATTATGCAAAAAAATACAACATTCCGGATTTGTTGGAAGCAAAATCAATTATACAATTAAATGACGAATTTCACAGAGCTAGCGATATTGTTAGCCAGGAACAAGGAAAGTTAGATAATGAAAAAATATTTTTTTACTGGGAAGAATCATTAAAAAAATATATTAAGTTAAATTATAAAATTCAATAAAATGGATCTATTTAAATTAGTAGGCGTGTTAGGAATAATTTTAATAGCTATTGGCATATTGATAAAAAAAGAAAATATCAAGACGTATTTTATATCTTGGGGGGCCCGGTTTAGAGATATACAGTATTTACATAAAAGATATTATTTTTATAATACTTCAAACAATATTTACTCTTGTAGCAGTTTACGATTTAATTAAAGTAAGAGGTAATAGAAAAGTCCTCCGAAAGAGTTAAATTGACGTTCTCTAATAACAATTTAATAAAAAGAGGTTGGTTTATGCCCGAAGAAGATATAAAGGAAATTATAGAGAAGTATAAGGCCAAGGTTGAGAAATATGTAGATGTAGAAACAGAAGGTGCAGCAGGCTCAGAATCACTTAAGGCTTTTTCCAAAGAATACTTAAAATTTAGAGAAGAAGTTTTGTCAAAAAAAGTAACAAGATATGAAAAATGGTGCAGCACAGCAGAAAATATAATTAAATTAAAACCATCAGAAAAAATTCTTCCAAAATTGCAAGAAGCAATAAATACATCGCATCTTAATATAACTCCAGCCGGAGCAGCTAGTTTTGCAGCTTTAGCAAGTTTATTAATTATATTTCTTGGAGCTTTAATATCAGTAGCTTTTTATTTAATATCAAATGAATTTCCAATTTTTACACTATTAATGTTTTTAATAATAGCTTTAGTTGCTCTAAATTATTTCAATAAATTGCCAATTTATCTGGCTACAAGATGGCGTCTTAGAGCTAGCAATCAGATGGTTCTTGCAATTTTATATATTGTTATTTACATGAGGCACACTTCAAACCTGGAACATGCAATTAAATTTGCAGCACAACACATAGAAACACCACTGTCATTAGATTTAAGAAAGATTTTCTGGGACATGGAAACTGGAAAATTCCCAACAATAAAAGAATCCATTGATAATTATTTAGAAACATGGCGTCATTACAATCTCGAGTTTGTTACAGCATTCCATTTAATTGAATCTTCTCTTTATGAACCTACAGAATCAAGAAGAAATGATCTGCTTGACAAAGGATTAAATGTAATACTTGAAGGAACATATGAAAAGATGCTGCATTATGCTCAAGACGTTAAAGGTCCTGTAACAACACTGCACATGTTGGGTGTAATTCTTCCAATACTTGGTTTAGTCGTTTTTCCTCTTATTGGAGCTTTTTTACAAGGTTTAGTAAAATGGTATCATCTGGCATTTTTATATAATATTGTTCTTCCAATATTAGTATTTTCACTCGGAATGAATATTTTATCTAAAAGACCAACAGGTTATGGCGAATCAAAAGTTGCAGAAAAAGTTTATGAAAAAGCATTTGATCCATTTTGGTTGTGTTTTTTTGTTGCAGGGTTCCTTATCATAATTGGATTGTTTCCATTATTATTCCAAGCAATAGAAACTCCAAAATTTGCTCCAAATCAAAAATGTGCTATTGGAGATATAGATCTTGGCAGTATTCTTGGCTGTTTCTTTGGATACGTTGGTTTTGGAGACTCTGTTTTTGGTCCATTTGGAATTGGTGCATTGCTCCTTAGTTTTTTTATACCTGCAGGAGTAGCAGTGGGTTTAGGTTTATATTACAAGCTAAAAAGCAAAAAAGTTATAGAATTAAGAAATGAAACAAAACAATTAGAAAGTGAATTTGCAAGTGCACTTTTTCAATTAGGTAACAGGGTTGGTGATGGAATTCCAGTAGAACTGGCATTTAGTAAAGTAGCTCAAACAATGGAAGGTACACCATCAGGTAATTTCTTTAAATTAGTCGATACAAATATAAGACAACTTGGAATGGGGGTAGAAGAAGCAATATTCAATGAAAAAAATGGGGCAATTTTAGCATATCCATCACCATTAATAGAAAGTTCAATGGAAGTTCTTCTTGAGAGTTCAAGAAAAGGACCGCACATAGTTTCTCAGTCATTAATAAGTATCTCAACATATATAGACAGAATTCATAAAGTAGCAGAACGTCTTAAAGATTTGCTTGCAGAAGTTATATCTTCTATGAAGGCTCAAATATCTTTTCTAACACCAGCAATTGCAGGAATTGTTGTAGGAATTTCTTCAATGATTGTTAATATTATTGTAGCCTTAAATTTGAAAATATCAAGTTTTACTCTAGAATCTGGAGCAGAATCTGCAGGCACAGCAGGAGGTTTAACAACAATTGTAGATTTATTTAAAATAGATGGAATAATACCTGGTTATTTTTTTCAATTAGTTGTGGGTATCTATGTAGTGCAGCTTGCATATATATTAACAATAATGCAGAATGGAATAGAAAACGGAACTGATAAAATAAATGAGCAGCACCTGCTTGGTACTAATTTAATAAGAAGTTTTCTAATATATGCAGTAATTGCACTTATTGTTACTGTTTTATTTAGTTCAATGGCACAAGGCTTATTATCACAAGAGCTAACAGGCTAAAAAGGTTTATAAATAAAATTTGTCCTTAAATTATATGCAAAGCAAAAAAGGTGAAGAAAGAACTACATTATATGTGGTTTTTATTTTAATAGTTTTAGTAATTCTTATTATTATTTTATATAAATTATTCCAGTCTAAAATAGTTTCAGGAGTATTAAAAGGAATATGAAAAAAGGACTTGTTGGTATAACTTTAATAATCGCGCTAATTATTTTTGGAATAACCCTATCAGTTTGGATTGCATTTCAAATGGGAATATCTCAAAAGCTTCTTGGATCTAATGTACAGGTAATAAGTACTTGGGTAAAAGCAAGAGGAGCTACAGCAGGAACAAGCATAATTGTGCCAGAAGAAATACCAGTTATAGATTTAGAACCCCCACTAAAAATAAAATCAAGAGAGGAATTATTATGGAAGGCAGGCAAGTCCCCTGCAGCATATAAAGAAATAGCAAACAGCATGATTGATTGCTGGAATGCTTTTGAAAGAGGAAATATAGATTTTTTAAATAAAATCGAGAAAAATACATTTTGTTTTCAGTGCCGCGCAATTACTTTTTCAGATGAAATAAAAAAAGAAGGGACACCAATGGTTGATTTTAATAGGTATCTTAATGATACAAGAACAAGGGGCCAAAACAGTTTAACCTACTTGCAGTATCTTGCCAATGATCCAAATTATTTCTTGTCAGAAGAAGATTTAGCAGACGACAAAATTATAGCAGACAAGGATTTCTATATTTTCTTATACGCAGCCTCAGGAAGGGGCATAGGAAATATAGTATCTAATCTTTTATTGGGTGATGATGTTGTCCCAGAAGGAGAAGAAAAAAAGACTTTTAGACCTACAGAAGTTACTAGGCCGCAAGCAGAATCTTCAGGTTTAAGTGCAAGTGAAAAAGCAGAGTTAGCAATAGCAGGAGTAACAACAAGTGCAATAGGAACCCCAGTAGCTACATATGTTGCAAAAGAAAAACTAAAAGAAGTTGTATCACAAAACTTTGCAAAAGAATTAGCAAAAGAATTGGGAACACAAACAGTGCGTTCTGAAGCAGCGGTTGGAAGATTAACACTTGAAGTTGCCAAAGATGGTTCTAGAAAAGTTACAATGCAAGTCGCAAAATTAGCAACTGAAAAAGCATCAGAAAAAGCAATACAAAAAGCAGCTGAAAAAGCAGCAACCAGAGCAATGGCACCAGCTCTTGCCAGAGTTGGAATTAAATTTATTCCTATAGTTGGTTGGGGAATTACTATTGCAACTGCTGCATATGGTGGATATCAAGTTATTTGGGGAGAAAAACCGTTTATTGCAAAAGTCATGATTGTAGAGCCAGAAAAGGTGTATCAAATATGCAACTTATGAAAAAGAAAGGAGATCTAGAATTTGATGTAGTATTAAAAATCTTGCTTGCCTTGGTTATACTTTTAATTATTCTTGGATTAATATTTATATTCAAGGGGAAAGCAGTAAATATTTTAGAAAAGATTAAAGATGTTTTTAGGTTTGGTGCATAATGGCAACAGAACTACCTTTAAGAAAAGTAATTATGGGATTTCTTGGAATTCTTGTAGTTGGTTTAGCAATATATATAGCATTCATAAGTGTAAGACCGTATACAAGCAAAGGTTTTCTTGATATTCAAACAACAAATCAAACAGCAGAAGGCGTAGAAACAAAAAATATAAATTTTTACACAGATCTTGTAAAAAATTACAAAGAATGCAAACTTTCTCCAGATACAAATTGCTTCTGCCCTCTTTTGTTTCAAGGGGCTCCTGAAAATTATATAATAAGTATAACAAATATTCCAGGATCAAAAATTACAACAATAACAATGACTGAAAATGCAAAGATGGAAGATTGCGGGGACATTTCTTCAACAGGAGAATTAAAAACAAATACATCAGAGATAGAAAAAGATGCAATTTATTTTGAAGATTATTATTTATCTCCAGATACAACAATAATTGAAATATTAAATAATGATGGAACAAGATCAACATATACAGGATTAAAAAAAGAAAGTTTTGCAAGCGTAAATGAATTGCATTTGTATGGTTCAAAGATGTGTTCTACTAAGGATGTTTCAGGTTCAGATGAAATAGAATTCAAAAATGGTGCTATATATAAATTTAATCAAGAAGATACAGCAATATTTTCATACAATTCCAACATTATAAGAGAACAGAGTGGAGATATAGCATCAGAACAAACAAAAGGCCTAAGAAAATGTACACCAGCTAAAAATGCATTACTTGCATACGAAGAGTTTAAAAAGTTAGTATCACAAATTAAAGAATGCAAAGATTCAACTTGCACCTATTTTATTAAACAAAATTCAAAAACAGCATTTCCTCAAGATTATACAGTTACAGCAGTGAACCAAAAAATAATTCTTGAATATAAAGGCCAAGAAGTTAGGTCAGAACAAATTTCAAAAGAATTTTGTTTATTCAATGATTTTAAAAAAACAACATTAGACCAAGCAGTAAAGTTAACATCACTAAATTTTAATAATTACCTAGTAATAGAATTTTATCCATTTGATAACAATCTTTGCTTGTTGCCATATACTATAAAAACACTTGCGGATAAGAAAGCATTTGCTGAATCTTCAAAGATAAAAAAACCAATTGTGCCAGAGTAACCAAAAGCTTTATATAGAAAAGTCTTAATTTAATGAATAAAAGGTGTGATAAATGTTTAATAAAAAAGCCCAAGGAATGCCGATGAATGTTATTATCATCGCAATAATTGTCCTTGTTGTTCTTGTAATTTTAATAGCTTTCTTTGCTGGTGGATTTGGAAGTGTTGTAGGAAAAGTTAGAGATTTATTCACAGGCACTACAGCAGGCCAGTCAAGAGATGTAGTGATACAAACATGTCAAAACTTATGTGATACAGCTAAAGTATTGCCAGAAGGATCACAACAATTCTCAGGTTTTTGTAAACAATCTTTTGTAGTTGATGATGATTCAAATTCAAATACACCGCCGAAAAGAATGGCATGTGGAAGGGACTCAAAAGATAAAGTTCTAAGATCTGATACACAAATTGCAAAATCTGACGAAGCTAAAAAAGTTCAAAATCCAGGTACAGGTCAATCTTACGATACTTTAGGCGTTGATTGTATAGATATTACCTGCTAAAATGTCTAAAAAAGGAATGACTTTATCACTTGAAACAGTAGTTATAGCAATTATAATTCTTGTAGTTTTAATTCTTGTTTTAGTGTTTGTTTTGAAATATGGTGGACAACTAACTTCAAGTTTAGGAGAACAAGCAAAAACAACTGCAAAATTAGTTCCAAACATAACAACACCATAAGTAATATATATCATTTAATTCTTTATTATATTTAAAAGAGGAATATGAAAAATAAAAAAGCAACAGAAAATATAATGCTGGAAATATTAATGGGTGCCGTGGTAGGTTTAATAGCTGTGATAATTTTTATTGGCATTGGAAAAGTCTATAGTTCTGTTTTTCTTTCACAGCAAAATGTTGATTGCACAAACAGTAAATTTTGGGATTCTGCAAGAGGATTAAGGGACGTTTTAAAAGACGTCGACAGCAAAGGTTACGGAGAGTTTACATTTTATAATAATAACTGTAATTTAGTAAGTTTTACATCAACACAGGAAAATAAAATAAAATATCAATATTCAATACCAAATCAACCTTTGTTATGTTTGTGTTCAATTGACGATGAAACATGTCAGCCATATGCTTGCTACAAATTCAAGAATTTTAACAGAATTAATGCAGAACAGTTCACAACACAGAATTTAAAGTCATATGTATTTCTAAAATTTATTAAAGATGGAAAAACCTTAAGAATAAATTATTTAGGCGATGAAAAGCCAATAGAACCTCTTGAATATAATAAGCCAAAGACGCAAACAAAATTAGATCAAGAAGGCCTGATTTATTACATGCTTGTAGTGTTTAAAAATAAAGATATCAAGGGATTTACTCCAATAATAAAAACACGTAACTTCCTTGTGCCAGAAGGAGTAAATAATATAGAAGGATTTACAAAAATATTCGATATAGAATTAGCTGAGCCATCACAATATGAAGTAATAGAAGAAGATTTTTTGGAAAAGCATGAATCAATAAGTCCTGATTTAGTTAAAATAGCAGTATTAACATTGTCTATTTCAAAAGAAAAATATAACTCTCTTTCAGAAGAACAAAAAAATAAAATAAATTTATATTATAGATCAGGCACAGAATGGAGAAATTCATCAATGTATTGTTCAGAACAAGAAAATGAAGTCTTATGTAACACAGTAATAAGGGAATTTTCTAATAATTTTGCTATAAGTACAATAGAAACAAAACAAAAAACATGAACAAAAAAGCAACTTCAAAAAGTCTTTTAGAATGGATACTTCATCTTGTATTAATTTTGTTTGTTATAATAACTTTTTTGGGTATAACTTCAAAAATAAAAGACAATAGACTTCATACTCTTAGAGTAGAAGCAAGGGATTATTCATTTACTAGAGATATTGTATCTATTGCTAACAAAATAGAATATAATTACAGAGTTAAGGAAAATATTACAATAACAGCAGATGAAAACAAATGTTTGATTCAAGCGAAATATGCAAAGGACAGAACTCCGCCTGTAAATTTCTTTTGTGGTCTGGATAAAACATCAAAAATCAATGAGGAAACAAGCAACAATATAATAAAAATAAAAAAATGAACAAAAAAGGCCTATTTAATATAACTGAATTTATTATATTTTTTATATTCATAATAATAGGTGCAATGTTCATTGTTCTTGTCGGTTTTAATTATCTTAATGAAAAAATAGAAACTACAAAACTTGAAACATTTATCCTTACAAAAAAATTAATTAATTCAGAGTCTTGCTTGGCTTATAAACAAGACAACAAACTACAAACAGGAGTTGTTAATTTAGATAGGTTAAATACAAACATATTAATTAACTGCTACAGCAAAGAAGGTTTAGGTTATGTAGTTAAGATTAAATCCTTGGATGGAAAATTGCTAAAATCAGCAGATAATTTAAATGAACTGCAAAAAACAAGGCTTCCAATATGCAAAACCATTCCAAAACACAAGTGTATGGCAAGAGAAGATATGATATTATATTATGACAAAGGAGAAATAAAAACAGGCCTTATAAAAATAGAGGTGATAAACTTTGTTGGGTAAAAAAGGCGGATATGAACTTCCAATGATTCTTGTTCCTGCTGTAGCCATTTTTACTTTAACACTAATAGTTTTCGGAATTTTATTTTTTTCAACTAATTTATTTAAAAATCCAGATAAAATAATTAGACCAGCACATTATGGTGATGATTCTAAATTAATTACAATACTAAAATCTAGAACAGAAATACAAGAAAATCAGGAAAAATTAATAATAGCAGAGCTAATTTCTCTTGCATACACAAAGCCAGAGTACAAACAAAATTTAACATCTGAGTTAAACAAATTACTTATAAAATTGCCAAAACCATCAAAAGGTAAGGATTTAGCAGAAGTAGAGGTTGTCACACCAAAATCAGTCTCAGCATCTTTGCAAAAGGCTAATTGGAATATAAAAATAAAGATAGAAGATGAATTATTTTTACATGCGGGAGAAGAAAGCATTGCAGGATCAGAATATTTTGTGCAGAAAGCAGCAATACCAATAACTAACAAAAAAATAGCAAATATTATATTATATTTAGATTGTTTTTCATGTTCAGGGGAGGCAATAGATGATATTGCATAAAAACAAAAAAGGAATATTTTTGCTTTTGTATGTTGGTATATATATATTTATTTTGGGAGCATTGCTTTCAGTCATAAATACAGCAGAAAATAATAAAGTAGATTTTGTAGGTTTAAGAGCAATAAATATAATTAAAGTAAATCAAGAATCAGATAAGGCAAATATGTACTTGGAGTTGGCATCAAAGCATTCATACAAAGAAGCACTCAACAAATTAGCTGAAAATGGAGGTTATTACGAACTGAACAGATGCGAAAAAACATCAAAAACAACAACAGAACAAGAAGAATATGTTATATGGAATTCTTGTCCAGTGCTTAATCCAAGTGCATCTCTTGTTGAGCAAATTAAAAGAGAGTTAAAGCAATACCTTAACATATACCAAAGTAATTACTACAAAACAGAATTAGAAAACCAATTTGATATTACTAAAACAGAAAAATTTTATGAGGAAATTCCAGAAGGTGTAAGGGATGCGTACAATTACTTATATACTAAAAATATACAAAATACAAATATAATAAAAGTTGAGTTTTCCAATGAAGATGTAATAATTACTTTTTCTGATATTGCCTATTTAATTGAAAATGATGAGCCGTCTTACATAACATCAAAGCCGCAAATTTATCAAGAGTCTTCTTCACTTTCAATATATGAAGACATTTACAATTCAATAAACAATAACTGCATAAATAAAGAAAAACAAGAATGTGAAAATGAAATTAAAAAAGATTTTAAAAAAATACAAATAAATAATTTTAATAATTTAATACTAGTAAGACTTCCTACAAAAACAGGAACAATAAAATTTGCTTTTGATCCAAAAAAACCTTTGCCAGAATACCAAGAAACAGAACAGCGCGATTATGAATTTTCAGAAGAAATATCAGAAGAAATTGAAATAGATCAAGGTCTGTGTAATGGGCTTATATCAGGTTTAATTCCTGTAAATCAAGATGATAAAATAAAGTGTCAGGATAAAATTTGTTGTGCAAGACCAGAAACAGTAGCTCAAATAGATCACACAAGAAAATTTATTTTAAGTCCTTCACAGTATCTTTTAATAACAGACGCAGCACGTTCTCCAAAATCACAGAGCAAATCTTTCTTGGATTTCCTAGCAGGAGGAGCAGTAGCTTGTGGTCCTAAGGGGATAGATGATAAACATGATTTAGCAAGGAAAGTTCCAAATTCAGACAAAAACAGGGCTGAATCAGCTAGAAACTGGCTGGCAGCAAACGATCCAGCAACACTGGAAATTATAGATGACTTAGATCGTTACAGCGGTTGTAAACATGTTGAAGGCCGTGCAGTGGATATAAGATTAGCAAAAGGTAAATCTGATGAAGACATAAGGGAATTATTTATAATAATGTGCTCTTCAGGATGGGCAAATTTTGGTGGAGAGTGGTGGCATTATGAATATAAAACAAAAGGATATGACAATGCTAAACGTGCCAATAAGTGTTATTTTTCAGAAGATATCTATGCTTCAATAAGACCTGAAGTAACACCTGGTTATGCATAAAGAAATTTATACATTTTAATCCACTATTAGATGAAACAAAATCTTTTTAAATATCATAAAAACAAAATAATTATGATTCTAGGATACGAAACAATAATTAATAAAATCGTTGATTCTACAGGCCTTTCTAGACAAGATATTGAATCAAAAATAGAAAAAAAGTTAAAAGATTTGCAGGATTTAATATCTAGAGAAGGCGCTGCTCATATAATTGCTAATGAATTAAATGTAAAACTATTTGATAACATTAATAGGTCATTAAAGATAAATCAAATACAGCCTGGTTTAAATTCAGTAAATATCTTAGGTAAGGTAATAAATATCAATGAGATAAGAACATTTCAAAAGGAAAACAGGCAAGGAAGAATAGGATCTCTTCTTCTGGGAGATGAAACAGGATCAATTAGGATTGTTATATGGGATGAAAAATTGATTGATTTAATAAAGGAAATAAAACAACAGGATATTCTAAAAATAAATAATGCCTATTCTAAGCAAAATAATGGCTTTAAGGAATTGCACATAGGCAGCAAATCACAAATAATAATAAACCCTGAAAATGAAACCATCAATAATATTAAATTAAGTAATAGTGCTATAAGAAAACAAATTGCAGAAATATTAGAAAATGAATTTGTTGAAATATTAGGAACAGTGGTACAGGTATTTGAACCAAAATATTATAATTCATGCCCTGTATGCAATAAAAAAGTTGTTCAAGAAGACAATTACTTTGTTTGTCAGGAGCATAAGACAGTAATTCCAAAGCAAACACCAATTCTTAATATATTCTTTGATGATGGCACTGGAAATATAAGGGCAGTATTATTTAGAGATCAGGCAGAAAAGCTCATGTCAGAGAAGAAAAACTTTGAAGAAATAAAGAAAGAAGTTCTTGGAAAACAGTTAATAATTAAAGGTAAGACAACAAAAAATGAAATGTTTAATAGAATAGAACTTACAGTTAATAACATAGAAGAGCCAGATCCAGAAAAGATAATTGCAGAAATGCAAAATGATGTTTAAAACACATTTGGTTTTTGGATTGTTTATATCTTTAATGATAATAAATTCAATAAAGATTTCACATCCAATTGCCTTTGTTTTTTTGGTTACAGCTTTTACTTCATTACCAGATATAGACCACCCAAAAAGCAGACTGGGAAGAAAATTATTTTTCTTGTCATGGCCGATAAATATTGTATTTAACCACAGAGGTTTTTTTCATTCTATATTTCCGCCAATATTTCTTTATCTTATCTTTAAATTAATAAACCTCAATTTATTGGCCATATCTATAGCTATAGGATACTTAGCACATTTAGCAGGAGATTCAATTACAAAAGAGGGAATAAGGTTTTTATATCCTATTGTTAAATTAAATATTAAAGGACCAATATCAACAAATAGTTTTTTTGAAACTGCCATATATTTTATATTGACAATACTCAATGTTTTATTAACCGCAAAGCTATTTAATATATTATAATTTAAATTTAAAAATGGGTATTATAAAAAAATATACAAAGGACGCATTTATTGCAATAACATCGCTAGGAACTGCCTTTTTTTACAGCTTAATAATTTTATTTTTGTTGGTAAGTGGGCAGATTAAAATTGCTATTCATTTGATAATTGGTTTGTTTATTTGTTATTTATTGGTGTTTATATTAAGGCTTTTTTATTTTAAAGAAAGACCCAAAAAAGAAGAACATTACAACTTGTTTACAAAAATAAATGCATCATCCTTTCCAAGCCTCCACATGATGAGTTCATTGTATGTAGCAACAGTACTATCTACTCATATAAAAAAACCAGCAGTTTCTGTATTTTTATTTTTACTGTCTTTGTTGATTGGGTATTCAAGAATGTATTTAAAAAAGCATTATTTTATAGATGTTTTGTTTGGTTTTATTTTGGGATTAGTTGCTAGCTTTGTTTATTTTTTCCTAATTAATTTTAGTTAATTTTTTAAACAGATTGAATTATTTAAGCATATGTTATCAATAATTATTCCTGCATGCAATGAAGAAAAATACCTAGAAGAAACAATAAAATCAATTAAATCACAAAGTTATAAAAATTATGAAATAATTGTAGTTTGTGATGGTTGTACAGATAATACCCCTAAAATATCTAATAAATTAGCAGATAAAACTATAATTATAAACAAAAGAATTGGGCCAGCAGCAGCTAAAAATGAAGGCGCCAAAGCATGCAATGGTGAAAAAATTGTATTTTTAGATGCAGATACATGCCTGACTAAAAATGTTTTAAAAAATATTTCAACTAAAATTGATAAAAATCCTAATTTAGTCGGAACTTGCAGGATTCAACCATCTAATAGTAAGTTAAAACACAAAATTTTAATGTTTCTAAAAAATAACTTTGTTTCTCCATTTGGTGTTTCTAATGGGGTGATATTTTGTACAAAAAAAACATTTGATAAATTTAATGGATTTAATTCAAATTTAAAGAAAGGAGAAGATGGTGAGTTTGTTAGAAAAATAAAAAAACATAGCAAGTTTATAATTTTAGATGACTATGTTATAAGCTCGACAAGAAGGTTTGATCAGAAAGGATATATAAAAATAGGGTTATATTGGTTAAAAGAGTATATTAAACCAACAAATAAAGATTATGAAGTAATAAGATAAATTTGAGTCACAAAGTTTATAAATGTTATTTCTCCACATCAAATAATGAGTAAATCAGAAAATAAAGAGCCACAAATGGATAAAATAGAAAATGAAAAATGTCCAATGTGCCAAAAGAATACACTAACACTTTATGAGACAGAACAGGACATCCCTTATTGTGGCAAAGTTTTTCTTTTCGGTATGGGCTGTTCAAATACAGAATGTAATTTTAAGGAAAATGATGTAGAATTAGAAAAACAAGGAGAGCCTTGTAAAATAGAATTTACAGTTGCAAATTCAAAAGATCTGAATATTAGGGTTGTTAAATCTTCAGAAGCAACAGTAAAAATACCACAATTAAAAATGGAAGTTGAGCCGGGAGTTGCTAGTGATGGTTATGTAAGCAATATCGAAGGATTACTGCAAAGATTTAAAAAAATTTTAGAGGCAGAAAGAGACACAGCCGATGAAGACGATGTAAGAAAGAAAGCTAAGAATTTATTAAAAAAATTATGGAAAGTTGAGTGCGGTGATGAAGAATTAAAAATTATAATAGAAGACCCATCAGGAAACTCAGCAATTATTTCTGAAAAAGCAGTTATTACGTCTTTGAAAGGTAAAAAGAAATAAAGGATTTATTAATTATAGTTAGTATTATTTTTTTGCAACAATTATAAAATATTTAATTAAGTAAAGCGGATAGTGTCTTTGATAAATTTTTATTTTAAAACTAGATTTTTTAAGATAATTAACGAATTCTTTTTCAGAATACATTTCTTTATATGGATGAAATAATATAATTTTGAGTAGCCTTCCAAATACAGTATTAAATGTATCAATTGACAAATCTTCTAAAATTATAAGTCCATTTTTCTTTAATACTCTTTTTAATTCTTTTATAGAATCTTTCCAATTTGGTATATGGTGAATTACTCCAAAATCAAAAACTGCATCAAAAGATTTTGATTTATAAGGTAATTTTGTTGCACTACCAACTTCAAATGTTACATTAGAAAGTTTCACCTTGTTTTTTGCTTTACTAATCATCCGTGGATCTAAATCTATAGCAGAAATTGACTTTGGAGAAAAATATTTATTAATAAGCAAAGTTCCTGTTCCACTACCACAGCCTATTTCCAAAACGTTCTTTTCTTTTGGTAAATTTGAAGCTTTTCTAAGTGTTTTAGCTTCTATTTTATCCTGAATTAATTTTCTTATTGGATTATTCATTAAGAAAAATTCTATTTTGTTTAAAAGCATGTAAAATTATTATTAAAATTTCCTTAAAAATTTAACTATTTATCTTATTATTGACTATGTTCCAAATTTCACTTCCTTCCCTATAATCTGCAGGAAGTATATAATCTACTTCATCTTTTAATTTTAAAGCTTTTTCATAAGCGCCTTCTTTTCCAGCATCATAAACACAAATAGCAGTGCCCCCTTTTCTTCTTACAAATTTAAAAGCACCTATATCAGTTGAACCGTCACCAAAATAAATCATGTCTTTTATTGGAAATTCAAAATTATATTTATCTCTTTTAAAACCACCATAGCTTATATCAATTATCGCACCAAACTTTTCTAAAGAGGATGTAGTTCCCTTAATTTCATCAATTCCATCGCCAGGAGTTAAATCATCAAAAAAAGTATATCCAAATATCTTATTCATATATTTTCCAAATATAGAGCCAAGCAACACATCACGAATGCCAACACTGATAATATTATGACTTATTATATGTTCGGGATTTTTCTCTCTTATCTTATAAAAAAATTCAGGCAGACCAGGATACAACATATTATCAACCTCTTTTCCCAGCTCTTTTAAATCTTTAATTCTTAATCCCTTTAACTTACCATATCTTATTTGGTACATAAAATGTGCTAAATAAATAATATCAACATTTGTATTATCTCCTTTTTCTCTCTCTAGTTTTTGTGTATTACCAACTTTAGTCCAAAAATCATTAATGTTAATTTTATATTCTTCTAAAACAACACTAGGATGATATCCATCTAATAAAGTAAAGTCTGCATCATATACCAAAGCGATATTTTTTCCCATTATTATTAATAACAGAGTCTTATTTATATAAGTTAGAGGTGAGATTAATTACCCTTAAAGAAAACCATGTTCAATTAAATCTTCCCACTTTAATTCACCAATAGCAACCAAAGCTTCTCTAAAAGTTACTAAAGCTTGGTCATATTTGCCATAATCTTCAACAGCAATTCTAGGACAAGCTAATTCTACAAAAGCCATTATTCCATGGAAATTAACTAGTTTATCTTTATTAACCTCAGCCATAGTTATTATAACAACTTCTTTTCCTGAATCTTCAAATTTTTTCTTTATAATTTTAAAGCTTCCAAATTTCTGCCCAGGTTTTAAGCCAACAATAATTCCTATTTTCTTGGAATTCTTAACTTTTTCAATTGTTGCAAACCTTTGTTTTATAACTTTATCTCTTAATTTAGTCATATCAACAATTTCTTGGTTATAAGTGTCAAGTAAATAAACTGGATTTCTAACAGATAAAGCAGCACCTAAAGAATGAAATTCATTTCCTAAAACTACAAAAGCATCAACACCTTTAGATATTAATTTTAAAGAATTATATTCACAGCCAACAACATGCCCGTCATAATGAGAATATCCTTTTTTTTCAGGGATAATAACTTTTTTCCCTAATTTCTCAAAAAACTCCTTAGCTTGTTCTAATTGATGCATGTGTTGCACACTACAAACTAGACCTAATGAATTAAATTTTTCTAAAGACTTTTTAGATTTATTAAGTAAATTATCAATTGGAGTATTGTCTTTCATTTCAATATACAAAATAGGAAAATCAACTTTTTTAATAAAAGGGGCATGTCCATAATGAATTATTAAATCAGCACCTAAATTCTTGGCTTCATCCAAAGCTAAATCACAACCACCCCAGCAAGTTTCTCCAGAAACAACAACTTCAGCATTGGTTTTACTTTCAAAATAATTAGCTAATCTGACAGCTTCTTGTTTTATACCTTCAGGCAATTGCAATAAAACAAGTTTAGCTTTTCTTTTGTTTATTTCATTAATAACATGCTCTTCTTGAAAATCAAATTTATTGTTCATAAACAAATAATAAACTTAAATTTTATAAGACTTCCTAAACTTTAAATACAAGTAATTTAACTTCTAAAACAATGGAATCAAAGGAAAAAACAAGAGCAGAAAAGATAATGGATATTGCTACAAAGCGTGGTTTTATATATCCTTCATCTGAAATTTATGGAGGTAAAGCAGGATTCTGGACATATGGAAGCCTAGGTACTAAAATAAAGCATAAATGGGAAAATTTATGGAGATCATATTTTTTATCATTAAACACAAATTTCTATGAAATAGATGATTGTAGTATTATGCCTAAAAGAGTCTTCGAAAGTTCAGGACATTTAAAAAATTTCACAGATCCATTAACAGAATGCGAAAAATGTCATTTTAGATTCAGGACAGATCAATTGATAGAAGATGAATTAAAAATTGATGTAGCAGGCCTTAAAGAAGACGCATTAACTAAATTAATTAAAGATAATAAATTAAAATGTCCAAAATGTAAAGGAAATTTAATGGACGTTCGTTTCTTTAATATGATGTTTGATATTAAAGTTGGAGCTACTGGTGATGATGTTATGTATTTAAGACCAGAATCTGCACAGTCTCCTTATCTAGCATTTAAGAGAGAATTTGAAGCAACAAGAAGAAAACTACCTTTAGGATTAGCAGTTATAGGGAGGGTTTTCAGAAATGAAATTAGCCCAAGACAAGGATTTTTTAGACTAAGGGAATTTATACAAGCAGAATTGCAAATATTTAGAAATGAATGATAAACTAAAATTCCCAAAGTTCTATTTATATCACATGGCAAAAGTTCAGCAGTTTTATTTGGATGTTTTAAACATTCCAGAAAAATTATTTAGATTTAGAGAACTCGGACCTGAAGAAAGGGCATTTTATAATAAAATACATTTTGATATAGAATTAGATCTGGAAACATTGGGTAGTTTCAAAGAAGTCGGCGGTGTACATTATCGTACAGATCATGACCTTGGTGGGCATCAATTAGGTTCTGGTGAAAAATTAGAAGTTACAATAGATGAAGAAGGAAAAGTAAAAAAATTTATTCCGCATGTACTAGAACTAAGTTTTGGTATAGATAGAAATTTATGGGCTTTGTTAGATATTTTCTACAAGGAAGAGAAAGAAAGAACTTTATTTTCATTTCCATCCAAGCTCACACCACTTGATGCAGCAGTATTTCCTTTAGTAAACAAAGATAAGATTCCAGATTTTTCAGAAAAAATATTTTCAGATTTATTTAAAGAAGGCTTTACTGTTTTTTACGACGATTCTGGTTCGATAGGAAGACGCTATAGAAGGCAAGATGAGATAGGAACTAAAATATGTGTTACTGTAGATTTTGATTCCTTAAAAAACAACGACTTGACTATAAGAGATAGAGATTCAATGAAACAAATAAGACTAAAAATAAAAGATTTGATACAGACACTAAATACTTTAATTAAAGAAGAAAAAGAATTGAACAATTTTGGCAAATATATCTAAATTCCAATTATATCATTTTTTAACACCCTTCTAAGCCATTTATTGTATAACCTGCAATCAGGCATTTCCTCTGCAAATAATCTATTATATCCTTTATATTTGAAATTCATATTAACACCTCCAAATAAATAAAAATAAGATAAGCCTTTATTAATGCATTATTAAAGAGGAATACAGATTAATCTTTCACAAGGTTTAAAAAACCACAGTCAAAATTCTTCTTATGGGAAATCTGTATCTAATACCAGAATGGTTTTTCAAATATACAATAGCTTTTGAATTAATATTTGGATTAATAACTTTAATAGTAGGAATCTATGCTTTAAAAATATATAAATTATCAAACCAAAAACAAACAAAGAATTTTGGAATTGCTTTTATTTTTATATCAATAGCATATTTTATTCAGGCAATTCTAAATTCAATACTATTTTCAAAATTATATACAGAAAGAATAATTGCATTATCAACTTTTAATCTCTGGAGTAATATTGGGATATTTTTATATATGTTCTTTTTCTTAGCTGGCTTAATAACTTTAGTTTATGTAACTTTCAACATTAATAGTTTTAGGGTTTATTCTTTATTATTTTTATTAATATTGGGATCTATGATAGTAACACCATTTAAATTAAATATATTTCACATATTCACTTCTATACTACTAATTTACATAGTTGTTCATTACTTTTTAAATTATATAAAAAATAAACAATTAAAGAATTTTCTTGTACTTGTAGCATTTACATTATTATTGTTTGGAAATATTGACTTGATATTTTCTTTAAATAATAGTATATACTATGTTATAGCTGATATAATAAGTTTAATTGCTTATATTATAATACTAATTAATCTAATTTTAATTGCAAGGAAAAAATGAACAAAAGAAGAGATAGATTGCAAGTAATATATGATATATTGAAGGCCATACAAGATAAAAACGGCAAAATAAAACCAACACACATTCTTTACAAATCAAACTTATCCCATCAAATGATGGAAGAATACTTAAAAGAACTAATTGAAGGGGGTTTTATAATAGAAACTAAAAAACCAGAAGGAAGGACATATCAATTGACTGAAAAAGGCTTTGATTATTTAAGAAAATACCAAGTTATAACTGATTTTGTTGATTCTTTTGGGCTTAGTTAGATATATAAATTAACATTCGATATTTTATCTATTGGGCCTGTAGATCAGTCCGGAAACTCATGTTGGAAAATAGAGCGCCCGGTTGGCAATCGGGAGGCCTCCGGAAATACAGAAGTATTCGAGAATTCGAGTCCCGACAGGTCCATGCAAAATTTTATATAAAATGATAATATAGGTTCTATATGGTTAAAACAGTCGAACTGCCATTGTACAATGGATTAAAATTTGATTTAAATAAATTAAAAATTGATCCAAAGGATAAAGCATCAAGAGATAAACATTTTTCAGTTGGTGCAATAATAAAAAAGAAGAACAAATATTTAATAATTAATAGAAATTTATATCCTGCAGGATATGCAGGCATTGCAGGACATATAAATAAAGGAGAAAAAACAGAACAAGCACTAAAAAGAGAAGTAAAAGAAGAAACAAATTACAATATAATATCTAAAAAATTATTGTTTCATGAAATAATAAAAGGCAATGAGTGCAGAACTGGATTTATAAAACATGAATGGTTTTTATATTATTGTAAATGTAATGGTAAATTAAAATTGTTAAAAAGAGAAGAAAAATCAATAAAATATATAACTAAGAAACAAATTAATAAATTATATAAACAAAGAAAGTTAGAACCTGTTTGGGAGTATTGGTTTAAAAAATTAAAGGTGATTTAATGGAAAATAAAACTTTTGTTGCTATGAAAGCAGTTATTCTTAATGATAAAAATGAAATTTTAATTATCCAAGAGAGTTCAAAAGACCCTTCTCGTTCACATGTTGGAAAGTGGGATGTACCCGGTGGAAGACTAAATTTTGGAGAAGATCCTTTTGAAGGTTTAAGGAGAGAAGTAAAAGAAGAAACAAATTTAAA
>JACPCE010000017.1 GCA_016179945.1 Candidatus Woesearchaeota archaeon
AATACAGTGCATTACAATGTACAACAGTTACTAAAAGCAAATTTGATTGATATTAAAAATTTTTTATGGAGTGAAAAAGGAAAGAAAATTCAGTATTATCAATTATCCAATAAATTAATAATTATTGCTCCAAAAAACAATTCTGAGAATTTTATTAGTAAATTGAAAGAAATACTTCCTGTTTTTATTTTTGGTTCTGTTTTTTCTTTGGGAATTTACATTTATCAAAAATATTGGAATGTTTTGTTTGGAAAAGAGGAAGTTGTGCAAATGATGTGGGCGCCTGCAAAAGAATCTGCAGTTGTAATAACATCAGGACCTGCAGCTTCACGAGCTTTATCAATGACAAATGAACCAAATTACGCTTTGTGGTTTTTCTTAGGATTCTTGTTTTTCTTAATAATTTATTCAGTTTATAGTTATTTTAGAAGAAAGAATTAAACTTTTCTATTAATTTCTTCTAGTTGTTTTTCTATTTTATCTAATCTTTTTTTCATATCTTGCCACATATCAAGAATTATTTCATGTGGCGGTTTTGGCCTATATTCTGGAGGTATTGATTTTCTCTCTTGCAAAAATTCTATAATTTTTTTATCTTTTATTCTGTAGGTTTTTTTACCTTCTTTCCAACTACCTTCAATAATCCCTATTTCTTCTAATAATTTTAAATGAAAATCTACAGTTTGGGGTTTTCTTTTTATTTCTTTTGCCAACTCTGATAAATATTTTTCACCCTTAGATAGACTAACTAGGATGTCTCTTCTTAGATCACTTGCTAATGCTTTATGCACTATTTCATCAAATAAATGGGGTGGTAAAGGATGCATAGAATTATGTTTCGATATTTGTATAAAAATCTTATCTTTCTATTATATTAGAAAAACCGAAATGTTTATATATTTTCTTGCTTCTATATTTATAGAAAACTCGAAATGGAGGGCTAAAATGGGAATAAAAAAATTGATGTATGGGGCAATAACTATAGTTGGATTTGTAGCTTTAGTTAAGGGATGTATTGAATTGTATTGGATTCATAACAAACAAGAACTAATTTATGACCAAAAGACCACGAATGATTATTTAGAATTAGAAAAATTAGCTGATATAGACCATGATGGTAATTTATCTAATATTGAAAAAACTTTGATGTACGAAAGACTTGACAATTGTAACAATTATTCTGATGTTGCGTGGAATATTTTTGCTGTTCGAATTGAGAATAAAATAAAAGAAGGCAGAAGGATATATTGGGGTCCTAACGAAGGAGCAAGAATCAATAGAGCATTGCGAGCTTATAGAAATATTAGAAAATAAAATGTTTAAAAGTTTTCAGTATGAGTTGAAAATTTTTGGAAAAATCATGCTAATAATTATAAATATCAAAAGTAAATGAAGAATATGGGATTACCTAAAAGTAAATTAGACCCTTATATTGAAGAAATAAAGAGCTTATACATTAATGGGTTATCTACCAATGAGATAAAGGTTCATCTTTTTGAAAAGAAGGACATTAATATAAGCTCTGTGATTATAAGACGAAAATTAAAGAAATGTGGTATTAAAATAAGAAATAATATTGAAGCTATAAAACTGTCTAAAAGAAAACACCTACCAACAAAAGAAATAATTAATCTTTATGTGAATCAAGGTCTATCGTTAAGAAAGATAGCAAGGTTATTTCTGTCTAATAAGGCAACTGTTCATAAAATATTAGAAGAAAATAAAATTTATGTTAGAAATAATAGGGAGTCTAATATATCTATCGGATATATAAAAGAAAAGAAAAAATTTGCTTTATCTCTAAAGGAAAAAGCATACTTATTTGGTTTGGTTGGAGGAGACCTAACACCTATTAGAAAGTCTGACTATACATTAAAGCTGATAACTCACACGACACATCCCGCATTTGCTCGATTATTAAAAGAGACTTTTGAAAAATATGGGCCGTTTAGTAATAATCTGAATAAAAACAATGAATTTAGATGTTCTGCATATCTAGATTTGGAAAGCTTTTCATTTCTATTGGATTCAAAGAAAGATGAAATGCCCAATTGGATAGACAATAAGAATCTTTTTGATTTCCTTGCAGGATTTATAGATTCTGATGGCAGTATAATGATTAAGAAGAGGGATAAAAATTTCGGTTATTATATAAGATTCTATGGTGAAAATTTAAATTTATTAAAAGAAGTGAAAGTTAGTCTTGAAAAATCCGGTTATAAATCCTCAATGCATAAAAACCATTATAAAGGTGAAGTTAGAAATTATAATAGAAAAGAATTTAGGTATAATAAAGATTACTATGCTCTTGAAATTTATAAAAAATGGCAAGTTTTAGACATTTTGCCTCGTTTGCCAATACGCCATGAAGAAAAAATTTCAAAAAAAGATCTTATTTTTAGTATTGAAAAAAGAGGTTTGAAATCTTGGCTAGAAATTGAAGAAGAGTTAATAAATTTAAAAAACAAAATTAAAAATGAGGTTAATAATAGGTTTATTTGATATTTCCAATTGGGATTAGTTTTGTAACTGGTTTAGAAATTCCAGAAACAGCTAATGCGCCGATCACATCATTTATTTCTTTGTAACTTGCACCCGCTTCTTCAGCTAAACCAGACATTGAACCAGATTTAACATAAATTCCTCTTTCTTCCATTTCTTTTTGTAATTTATCTCCTCTGAATTCTTTTTTTGCTTGGTGTCTGGACATTGTTCTTCCAGATCCATGTGCTGTTGAACTAAATGTCTCATTATCTGCCTTTTCTGTTCCAACTAAAAGATAACTCCCAGTCTCCATACTTCCACCAATTATTACAGGTGATCCAATATCTCTATATAATTTAGAAATCTCTGGGTTTCCAGGACCTTGACAAAGTGTTGCTCCTTTTCTATGTACAATTAGTTTTTTCTTTTTTCCATCTACTTTGAATTCTTGTAGTCTTGCTAAATTATGTGCTACATCATAAACACAATGCATTTCCATATCTTCTGCCTTCATTTTGAATACTTTTTCAAAACCTTCTCTTATTCTATGTAAAATTACTTGCCTATTTGAGAAGGACATATTTGCTGCACATGCCATTGCTTTGTAATAATCTTGGCCTTCTGGGCTTGAAAATGGAGCACAAGATAATTCCCTATCATTAACTTTTATATTATATTTTTTCATTGCATCTTCAAATATTTTTAAATAATCAGTGGCTGTTTGATGTCCAAAACCTCTTGAGCCTGTGTGGAACATAATTACAATCTGATCTGGAAATATCCCAAATTTTTTTGCTAGTTTTTCATCTAAAATATTTTCAGGCTTGATATGCTGAATTTCTAGATAATGATTACCTGAACCAAGGGTTCCAAGTTGATCAATTCCTCTTTGTCTTGCTTTTTGTGATATCTTTGATGAATCTGCCCATTCTATTCTGCCATTGCTTTCTATTCTTTCTAGATCTTCTTGCCAACCATAACCATTATCAATACACCATTTTACTCCTTCTTCCATAACCTGATTGAATTGCTGATTGTTTATTTTTACAAAACCTTTACAGCCAACACCAGATGGAACTGTCTGAAAGAAAGTGTTAACTAGATCTTTTATTTTAGGTTTAACGTCTTTTATTGTTAAATTAGTAGTAACTAAACGCATACCACAATTTATATCAAAACCCACTCCGCCTGGAGAAATAATTCCTCCATTATCTGCGTCTGTTGCGATTACCCCACCTATACAATTTGAAACTAAAAAATTATTAGCTATAAAATTGTGATGCTTATTCTCAACAGTAAAATCATAGACAAAATCATCATATGCAATCTCTTCTATTTTTTTTATTTCTTCCCATACCAAACCTGAATTTTTTAAACCTTCTGTAGCCAGCTTTAGATAATCATTAAAGGCCATAAAATTACGGGGTATTACAACTTTTATTTCTTCATTTTTTTTAATTTTAATACAAATATCCCTAACTGCACTTTCAGAAAACATGCTTTTGTCTAATTGTCTTGATATTGTTTTATAATTTAAGCCATTTTGTATATCTAAAGTTATTTTGTTTTGAATTATTTTGTTTTTTTCTAATAATACTTGGTTTTTTATTTTTAAATATTGTAATCCTGCATTTCCAAGAAAATTTCTCTTTTCATTATATTCAAAACCTATTTTACTCCATAAAATCATTAAATTTTCGTATGCAGGGGATATAACTAATTCCAATTGAGAAGAAACTTTATTTTTCTTAGTTATAATTTCTCTATGTTTTTGTATGCATGTAGTTCTTATGTTAAATTCAGATAGTAAACTGCTAATGTCACTTAGGTAATCTATTCCATTTCCTTCTAATTCCTTTAATTTGGCAAATGGAAAGGTTGGAGCTATAAAATTGTGTTTCCTATTTGCTCTTTTATGAGGGGATCTAAGTTCTGAACCGAATAATGCTGCCAGGAATAATCTTTTTTGCCATAATTTACAATTGAAAATCCATTTTGGTATTCTGAATTCTTGCTCTGTTTTTGTACCCTTAGGTATCCCTAAGGTTTCAAATAATATTACTAAACTTGAAGCATTGACTATAAATCTATTGTCTTCATATCCGTTCCTAATTTTATGATAAACTTTAGATGGAGTATAACCTAAAGCCTTTATATCCTCTCTTGCCATTTCTAGATCCTTAGGTGTGCCAGAGAAATTTAGAATTCCATCACCTTTTTTACCTATAAAATTCATTGAGCCATCGCCTAATAAGAACCCGCTTAATTTTAATAAATATGGAAGTTGATAAGAATCATACTTTAATGGAATCAGCTTCCTTTTATTTAATTTATTTATTATAATTTTATATCTCCAAGAATCTTTATTTATTTTATTTTTTGCCAAGACACAATCTATGTCCTCTTGGGATATTAGTACATTATTGCTTGGTTTTTCATACATTACCCCTTCAAATGGAAGAATGGCTATTTTTTCATTGAAAGATATATTATTAATGGGTTTCATACCTTCTTTAGTAAAGAATGGATGATCTTCAGTAACAATTAATTCGTCTCCTGATTTTGTTGTTACACGAAGAATCTTGTTTTTTGGTTTAATCTTCATGAATTTTATAATTCCTGTGTTTGTTATATTTTTATTATCCTTGTCGTAACACTTTAGCTTTCCAAAATTTTTTCCCTCAAAATTTTTTATTGGTAAGAAATAACCAAATTCTGTAAGGATTTTTGTATCTGGTGAAACGCAAAAACCGTATCCCCAGTGGGCATCTGGCATTGCCATTGAGTATTTTTGTACGCCTGGTAAACAAGCCATATTGGTTACTTGTTCAAAGACCCCGGTGTCCATTGCTTCTAAAAGTTTTTTGCTTGCAATGATTCTTGCTGGTACGTTCATACCTTTTTTGAAACTAGTTGGGATTTCCCATACTGCTTCTTCTATTTTTTTAATGTCTTTGGGTACATTGGACATATTAATATTTATCTTTAATTCTTTTTTAAGGTTTACTGTTCTTTATATTTTTAATATTCATAGTTGAACAATAATATCTAAAATTACTTCCACTTGTCAAAGGCCAGCTTATTTTTTTATTTATATATTTATATCTTTTTCAAATTCGTTTACAAGTTTTCAGATAGTTTATAAATATTTAATTTTTCCTATTTTTATATTTTTAAAATGACAAGGTTTATAAATATGTAATTACTATTTAGTGGTATTAAAATGGTAAAAACAACAAGAGAAATAACAGACCCTAATATAACTTTTAATGATGTTTTAGGAGTTTTATATAATGATGGAAAGAATGACGTAGATGTTCTTATTGCGCATCTGTCTTCAGGTGCTTTAGTATCGCAATTACCAATTGAGACTGCGCGTGATCTTAGAGGAAATGTTGGAATTTTACATATAGAAGATTTGAAACCTATAGGTTATAGAGTAGATTCACATGATTTAGTACTTTTGGTTAATGGATGTATTGGTCTTACTCCTGTTTCTGGTTCAGCTATAAAATATTCTAAAAAATTTTCTCTATTGCTTGAAAGAGAAAGTTTTAAAGATATTAACGCTCCTATGTGCGAAAAGAAATTTGATTTAGATGCTTTAGTTAGAAATTACGTAGACGTTAGTTATTCTGGTGGTAAAGATGTTGTTGTTGGTTTAGCCGATGGTAGAAATTTAATAAAGATATTATCACACAGAGGCGCTGATATTACACAAGGAGATGAACTTGAAAATCTTGTTTTTGATAAAATTCAGATTTTAGCTGGTGATAGCGTTGAGTATAAATTATCTGGAATATTACATTATAAATCAGGAGATGGATCTGAAAACAAAGAGGTTAAATTTTATGATTTGCGTTTAACAGGTGGTGAAATATTTTTGGATCGTGATCATCTTGTATCTAAAAAGTTGCTTACTACTTATGATAAAGTTTCAAGAAGTTCTGGCAAGAGGGTTTTGGCTGTTGCTGGTATTGCTGCTGTAAGTATTTTTGGAGGTGCTTTAATTTTAAATGATGACAGATATCAAGAAACTAAAACTGAAAGTCCTCAAACTGTTGATACTACAAATGTACAAGTAGATCATACTAATGAAGCGAGAGATAATGAAAAATTAGAGCCTAAGAAAAATGAAGTAGAACAAGTAACTTTTCCTGAAAATATTGGTAGTGAGTGTCTTCATTTACCTTACTCACAAAGCAGGATTCTCCTTTACAAGGATCTTGGTGTAGACCTGCAAAAAGATAGTGTATATAGGTGCGATATGAGATATGGTGATTTTCCTGGTAGAGTAGCTACAAGATTTAATAAAGCTAGTGATGGAGCTTATAGGGTTAATGCAAAAGATGTTTTTGTTAAAGGTCTTGTTGGTGAAGGAGATAATGAACGTAATGGCTATGTTCATGATGAAAATCCCAGATATCCAGGCAATCCAAGAGACAGATTTTTTTTCATTAGAGTAAAAACTTCTAAAAAGAACTAAATATCAACAAGCACGTGTGTTTTCCAAATATTTTTTTCTTTTTTAATTTTAAATTCATGCATTGTAATTGCCTTTGCATCGTCATGAAGTTCGTGCTTTTCATGATTTATTTTTTCTCCTTCGCATTTTGCAATCAATTCATATTCTTTTTTCTTGTGCATAATTACAATATCAAATTTCTTGAAAAGCAAACCTTCTGTGTCTTTAACAAATATTAATTCTGATAGAAAGTCATACAATAAATTTTCTAAATTATTTGATTTTAGTGTAATCTCATAATGTTCTTCTGTATTTAAAGTTGAAGTACTTACCATTATTTCTTCAAGAGCAAGCCCTGAATTTTCAAATACCCTTTCAACTGTATTCCCATATGCCTCAAAAATAATATCTGCTGTATGAGGAAGAAATCTATATTTCATCTTCAGTCCTTCTTTCTACTACTACATTTATTTGTGCTAGTGTTCCGTCTCTGTCTTCTCTTATTGTAATATTTCTGTCTGTAATTTGTTTTACTATGTCTTTTACTTTGTAATTTTCATTCATTTTATCGCCTATTAGAACTGCATCTAGCATATATTCGTTTGATATTCTTTCTATTGTAATTTGTTTTACTGTTGATAATACAAATAATTCATTATTTGCAAGATCAAATATTCTTTTTATAAATTGAAATAACAGATTTTTCAGATCTCTGGCTCTTATTATTAATGTTTTTGTTGTAGTTAGATTTACATCTTCTGTATTTATAACAATGTTAAACATTGAAGAAGCTATCTTTGAGAATGCTAACTCTAAGCTAGGTGCTTTTTCTGACAATGTTATTTCTTCTACTTTGTGTTTAGGCATGATTTATTATGTGTTTTTGAGATTTATAATCTTAAAGTTATTTTGTTATTACTATAAAGTGATTATTAATACAAAGGTTTTTAAAGCTTTGATCTATATTATTTTTAAGGTTTTATTGAGGAAAATGGGCAGAATTTGGAACTTTTTAAAGAAACATAAGAAGGGAGCAGCAGTAGGAACAGCTTTAGCTGGATTGACTGTGACAGTAGGTGAAGCTTCTGTTGGTTGTATTTCAAGGCCTATTGGAGCAAGTGTTGGAGCTGCTAAGTTTTTGCATGGAAATGTTGGGAAATACTGGCATGCTAATGAGGAATATGGGCATTTAAAAGCAGAACTGGAAAAACAGAGACAATTAGGCTCTGAAATAGACTTTTGCAGAAGTGATAATTCCAAAAGTCGTGAAGAAGCTGCTAATTGCGATAAGTTAGAGATAAAATTAAGAGATATTAAAACTGGAGGAATTCCTGTAGCTGATAGGTACAAAAGAGAAACTGGTTTCTTTGATGTTTTTCCAGATACTAGAATAGTTAAAGAGTGGCCTTTGACTGAGAACAATAGAATAGTTGTTAAGTCTGCTGATGAAGATATTTTAGCAGAGAGGTATGCAACGTGGGAATATACTCCTTTAGATAAAATACCTAAATTTTTAAAAGATGCTTTTTTATTGAGAGAGGATAGAAATTATTACAGCCATAATGGTGTTAATTGGTTAGGAAAGGTTAGGGCTATTTGGTATTCTTTGGCAAGAGGGAAAAAACTTAGTGGCGGAAGCGGAATAACAGAACAAGTAGCTAAGGATTTATTAACTAATAGAGGACAGATAAAACCACCAAGATCTTTTTTCCAAAAAATTTTTGTAGAAATGCCCTTGGCTATGGAGTTAGACAGAAATGTAGGAAAGGATCAAGTTCTAGAATTTTATTTAAATAATGCTTTTTTTGGTGATAGAAGCTTTGGTGTGTCAGCAGCTTCTAGATCTTATTTTGGCAAGAGTCTTGATGAACTTGATGGATGTCAGATGCTATTTCTGCCAATTTTAGTAAACAATCCAGGTAGGAATGCTAAGAATGGAGGAAGAAGATTACAAGGTGCAGAATATTTGGCTTTTGTAAATTCTATACATGATGATCACTTAATAGATGATACTCTTTATGGGCAATGCACAGCAAAGTTTAGTGGATGCATGCGAGAAAATTCAGGCAATGCAAAAGCCAGAGATATTTGTCTTGGGAAAGGTGCGATTGAACTTGCCAGTGATGAGAAGAGAAGGAAAGATATTTTTGATCATCATACTTTTCGTTTAATTGCTAAACATTTTAGAGGAACTTATGGTTTGGAACTGGAAGATCTTTTTGTTTATCAGGAAAGTCCTGGTTTTGGATTAGAAATAAAAACTACTATAAATAATGTGACACAGATTGATCTTAGATTAGCTTTTGAAGATTATTTAGCAGATCGTAGAAATGGACTTAGAGATAAGCTTAATCTTGGAGGTGTTGTTCTTGATGAGGAAAATAGAATTATTGCTATTCGTGGTGTAAGCGAAACAGGAACTTGGGGAGATCTTAATTATGCTTTTGAATCAAGAGTTCCTAAAGCTTCTACAGTAAAACCTTTTTTGTATACTTTTTGTATTGCTAAAGGGATATGCAGTCCTGAAAAATTATATTCTGATTCAAGAAAGGGCGTTAAGGACGCTCCAAAAAATCATGACAAAGAATATGATAGAACTATGACTATTAGTGATGCAATAGCTACTTCAAATAATGTTATTGCATATAAAGTTTGTAAACTTATTAGTCAAAGAGGTAAATCTGAAGATTTTATTAGATTCTTAAGATCTTTAGGTTTTGATGTAAGTGCATATGAAAGAATTAAAGACTGCAGGAATCGTGCTTTAGGAGGAGCTAGATCTACTGCTTTAGAGCTAGCTGCAGCAAGTCATATATTTATTAGAGATCAAGATGGAAATTTTAATGGAGACTATTTAGTACCAATAGTTATAGAAGGTGTTAGACTTTCTGATAGATTGGGTAAAAGAGATATTTTTTCTCCTACAGTTAGATATGGATGGAATGTTTTTCTTAATGATGGTTTTTCAAAAGATGCTGATTATTCTATTGAGCCTGTAAGAAGTGGTTTGAATAATGCTGTTAGTCGTTTAATTGAATCTGGTATTATTAAAGGAGATTATGATGCTGATGTTTTTTTTAAGACTGGAACTAATGCGCGTACAATTAAAGTTAAAAGAAAGGGTGTCGTTACTAAAGTTAGAGAGACAGGACCTTTTTTGGTTTCTGGTGGATTTGATACTGATAACCATTCTTATTCTATGGCTTTTTTAGCTGCAGCTAAGAAAGATATTCTTATAGGGGAAACTTATGCTTCACATGTTTTAGGTCCTTTAGTTAATAGGTTTGTTAGTGCAATTGCACCAGTTAAGCCTAGAACAGCACTACCTAAACTTCCGGCAGTTGCTTCTGCTGATGAAGATCTTGATAAACTTTGTACTAGTTATGAAGGTGGGGTAGTTAATGGTGTAATAAATGATCTTTCTCAAAAGATAGATTTAGCATATAAAGTTTTAGAAAATGATGATTCTGATGATGATCAAATTGCTGATGCAGTTGAAAGTTTATCTAGTAATTCAAATGCATTGGAATATCTTGTTGGAAATATAAGATCTTGTGCTGCTTATCGTAGCAGCAATGGAAGTAGAAATGTAGATTCTTTTGCATATTTTAAATTAAGCGAAGGTGCTGGATATGTTGTTTTGTATAAAAAAGAAGCCAGGACTGCTGGAAAGAATAGTAATAGTGTTTTGGATCTAAAAAGAGACGCAGTATCTGCTTATGAGGCAGTAATTAGTAGCGGAGCTTCTGGTGATTATGTTGCAAAGGCTGAGAAAGCCCTTAATAATTTAAAAAAAGAAGATTAGTTTATTACAATATGTTTAGAATAATTTGCGAATTACTTGGATTAAAGTGTGTAGTCCGGTGACATATGTCACTTTACTACACAAATAGGATTAAAGCCGTAAGCTTTAAATATACATTCAAAATCCAAGAATTATTCAATTTTAGGGGGATAATTAAATATGGCTAAAGCAAAACCACACTTAAATGTTGTATTTGTAGGTCACGTAGACCATGGTAAAAGTACTACAGTTGGAAGATTAATGTATGATGCCGGAGTTATTCCTGAACAAGATATGAGAAAACTTAAGGAAATGGCACAGCAGTTAGGTAAAGTTGGTTTTGAGTTTGCTTTTGTTATGGATAATCTTAAAGAGGAAAGAGAAAGGGGAGTTACTATAGATTTAAGTCATAAAAAGTTTGATACTCAGAAATATGAATGTACAATAATAGATGCCCCAGGTCACAGAGATTTTATTAAGAATATGATTACTGGTGCAAGCCAAGCAGATGTTGCGTTTTTAGTTGTTGCTGCTCCAGATGGTGTTATGGCACAAACTAAAGAACATGTTTTCTTGCTGAAAACATTTGGTGTTAATCAAATAGCTATTGTTGTAAATAAAATGGATGTAATTAAATATGATCAAGCTAGATTTAATAAGGTTAAAGAAGATGTTTCTGCTTTATTGAAGAGTGTGGGTTATAAACCAGATCAAGTACCATTTATTCCAGCTGCTTCATTCTTAGGTGATAATGTTGTAAAGAAGAGTGCAAATATGGGATGGTATACTGGACCAACTGTATTAGAACAAATTGATAAATTTAATCCACCAGAAAAACCAACAAACTTACCATTGAGATTACCTTTGCAAGATGTTTATAATATTACAGGCATAGGTGTAGTTCCAGTTGGCAGAGTTGAAACTGGTGTAATGAAGGTTGGCGATAAAGTAATTATAACTCCTGGGAGAGAAGGTGTTGGTGTAAAAGGAGAAGTTAAAACTATTGAAATGCATCATGAACAAATACAGCAAGCTGAACCAGGCGATAATGTGGGATTTTCAGTTAGAGGGGTAAACAAGAAAGACATAGCAAGAGGAGATGTAGTAGGACATGAAGCTAATCCACCTAGTGTTGTTACTGAATTTACAGCTCAAATTGTAGTATTAAATCATCCTACAGTTTTGACTGTTGGTTATACACCTGTTTTCCATATACACACAGCACAAGTTGCTTGTCAGTTTGTTAAGTTGTTAGCTAAACTTGATCCTGCTACAGGACAAGTAGTACAAGAAAATCCAGACATGTTAAAAAATGGAGATGCGGCAAGAGTAGTAATTAAACCTACAAAGCCATTAGTAATTGAAAAGCAAAAAGATATACCTCAGATGAGTAGATTTGCAGTTAGAGATGCAGGCCAGACTGTATCTGCTGGTATGTGTATTGATTACGTGAAGAAATCATAATACTGTGCACTGATTACTTAAACTTAATTTTTTTAATTTATTTTTATTCTTTAGTATAGGAAGCATTATATATTTTTCTAAAATTAAATTGTTATGGTTGAACTTAGTATACCTAGCTTAGATGAGCTTTGTCCTCTTTCTGATTTAGATGATGGTATTGATGAAGAATTTGATTTTGACTATGGGGAAGGTAAATATCTAGCAGTTTGTAGGCGTGAATTATTGCCTATTGCTATATTAAGTAATGGATTTTATATTGAACATGATTTATGCTCCCCTATAGAAGCTCAGCGTAAATACGAAGTTGACTCCAGAGTAACTGTTTTGCCAGTAGCTGAATGGTATAGAACTTCACCGAATTAAATAAAATTACATGCATAAACTATTTATCTAGATTAAATTTTTTAGCTTTAAAATTAATTTTCTTTCTTATATTTTCTATTGTATTCTTTGTTGTTTTATAAATATTATATAGAAGAACATTAAACTTATAGTAATGGTTTTTTATGCTTCATATGAAAATTCTGGAATAAGTTATTCTATAAATATTGGAAATGGTTTTAATATGCATGTTGCTGCCGTAACCAACAAAGGAAAAAGGAAGTTTAATTGTGATGGTTATGTTTTGTCTGATAGATTTTTTGCAGTTTGTGATGGCATTGCAGATAGTGCATTAGCTGTTAGAACTACTTTAGATTTTCTTGCTTTGGCTTATAGTTCTATGAATGATAAATTAGAACTAGGAAATAAATTGCTTAAATATCTTGTTTCTTTTGGGTGTGATCAGCAACAACTAAGTAAAATTTTTGATTTTATGAATGATTTAGGTTCTCATGTTCATTCTAGTTCTGATATTAGAGATGTAGCTTTAAAAGCACATGAAGCTATTCTATGTCTTGATCAAAAAGTTGGCACTACTTTAGTTTCAGGATATTTTGGAAATAGAGATTTCTCTTTTTATCATCAAGGAGATTCATCTTTAATTTATTTTGATGATTCAGGTTCTGTTTGTGAGTTAACAAAACAAGATACAATAACTGCTGATTTAGATTTGGCAGTACTTCGTGGAGACGTTTCTAGATCTAGAAATAGTTATGGTAATGGTTGTTTAAGTGCTTGTATTGGAAATAGTGGACCAAATTTTAAGAGAAAAGTTACTAGTTTTAGACTAGTTCCTGGAAATTATCTTTTTTATACAAATGGTATTTACTTTGATTGCAATTATACTGCTGATGTTATAAAAAAATCTTATCGCGATGGTTCAGCATGGCTTGATAGGATGAATCATGGTTTGTTTAGATTAACTGAGAATGTTTTACGTGGTGGTGGTGAAGATAATATGACTGCTGTTCTTGTTAGGATTGAAAAGTCATAGGAAAAGGTTTAAAAATAGTTGTTTTATCCACATTATTTATGCAAAAGGCAAGAATCAAATTAGCAAGTGCAGATATAGGCTTATTGAATGATGTTGTTAATTCCATAGTTGAAATAGCAAAGAAAACAAATACTGCAATTAAAGGACCTATTCCTTTACCTACTAAGAGATTGAAAATTACTACCAGAAAATGTCCGTGTGGTGATGGAAAAGCAAGTTTTGATAGGTTTGAGATGAGGATTCATAAAAAATTAATAGATTTAGGTGTAGATGAAAGGGCATTAAGATTGGTTATGAGGGTGCCTTTGCCAGAAGGGGTGAATATAGAAATTAACCTTTTGGAGAAATAAATGACAAGAGAGTGTAATCTTTTTTTAACTGTTAGTCTTCCTGGCAGCAGGGATGCTCCTAGTATGTTAGCTCCTGTAATAACTGGCTTGGTTAAGATTGTTGGTTGTGGATCTAATTTTAAGTTTTTTGATATTTTTGATTCTCATAATGATGGAGCTGTTTTTAATCATAGTAGATTTAGTAAACTAGTGGCTCTTGGCAAGTATCAACTTCCGTCTGATTCTAGAGATGTAGAATTTGCTCCACGACAATATTTAGATGACGTAGCATCTAAGCTTCGAGGTTTTTCTTATGAATTAAGTTATGGTGATTTAGTTGAAGGCTCTTTGTCTCCTTTACCTCGTGGAGCTTCAGTGGTTAGAGAATTAGTTCATGGCGGACAAGGCAGGATTTATACTTTTTGTCGTGATGAAGATCTTTTTGATTATATACTAGTAGGTGAATATACAAAATAAAACTATAGAAATTCTATTTCAATCTCTAATTCACTTTCGTCTGACATAATTTCTACAATTGCTGGAATTAATTTTTTTGAATTTATTTTTTGTTTGTGTCTTAGAATAATTCTTCTTGAGGTCCAAAGTTTGTAATATTTTTCATCTACTAAAATGTCTTGTTTATTTATTCTTAGATCTTTGCACAGTTCTGTTCTTAGATGTTTCAATTTCTTAATTTCTTCTTTTTTATTTCTTAGTTTTATAGACTCTGTATAATTGAATGAAGGTTTTTCTATGAAAATTGCACCCCTTATTATTTTTCCTTGTTCTGTTTCTAAGTAAATTTTCTTCTCTTCATTTTGATTTTTTACTCTGGAAAGGTTTAAATATTAGTTGTATATGTTTTTATACCTAACTGGTGATAACAAAATTAAAGGTAAATCAATATGGCTGGAAGAAGAACTGTTTTTGAAGCTGATGAACTTGGAAGAAAAGCTAGTTTGTATATTGAAGTTGTTGAACCTTCAGTTCTAGGACAAGGTTCACATAAAGTTGAACTTTCTACTGAAGCAATAGCTGCAGTTACTCACGTAGTTTATCCAAGACTTATGGCTTTAATACCTGATGGTGGAAATTTGCAAAAATATAGACATGGTTTGCTAGATGGGGCAATTGGAATAAACAGTATTAAAATTGGTGAATCTTCTTCTGTTTTTGATCCTGCTGAACAAACTACAATAAATACTAATGCTGTAGCTTATTTAGCTGATGTATTAAAATTTAGAAATGAAGATCCAGACAATAGAAAAGTTAGTGAAGTTTATGCTGATGTTGGAAGACATGTTTCAGAAAAATTAGGAAAAAGAGAGGAAATTCATGATACAATATTAGAAGTTATGTTTGATGGTTTTCTACCCTTACCTTATATGGTGCCTTTAAGCCGTGAGGAGAGATCTAGGGCTTTGGCTTTGGATTATCTTGTAAGAGATAGAAATATTACCACTATTAATGTGCCACCTGATTATGTAGGTGCATTTGATAATTTAAGATTAATTGGAAAACCTAGAGTTCTCAGTATTAAAAAACAGGATTTTAGTACTTTGGAAAGTGCTTTGTATGCTTCGCACCCTTTGTTGAAAGAAAAGTATAAGGGCAATACTATGGGTAAATCTGATTTTGATATTTTTAGGAGTTTAGTTGCTGAAAAAAATAAAGAAGTTACAGTTTATAGTGATCCTGCTTTAGTTAGTCTTATTCATTTATATAATCTAGCAACAGGAGCTAATTTATCTACAGATGTTTCATTGTATGGTCCACGTAAACAACTAGTAATGGCATTTACTGTTATGACTGTTGTTAAGGAAATGAATAATTGGGGATTAATAAAAGTTCAAGATTAATTTGGATAATTATTTAAACTTCTTTTGTGTTTTATTCTAGAGGTGATTTTGCATGACGGAATTTGTGAAATTTGCTAGTACTGATGAAATAAAAGAAGGTAAGATGAAGGATTTTTCTGTTAATGGAAGTAAATTGCTTATAGCTAATGTTAATGGAAATTATTATTCTATTTGTTCTACTTGTACACATAAAGGAGGTCCTTTAGCTGATGGAGAATTAAAAGGAAATATAATAACTTGTCCTTGGCATGGAGCTAAATTTGATGTTACAACAGGAAAAGTTATTGGCGGATCTGCAAAAGAAGATGAGAAAAAGTATGAAGTTAAAGTTCAAGGCAAAGATATTTTAGTTAAAATTTAATTTTTGTAGACATTAATTTAGGTGCTTTTGGACTTCTAATATTTAATCTATTTTTTATATTTATGTAAGTTAGCTAAATCTTCTTTAGTTGTTGTTTCTTAGAAATTTTCCACAATTGAGAAAAATATTTTCTTTGATTGTTTACCATTTTTTCACTTTCTGTAACAACTTCAATGGCTCTTTTGTCCAGGATTGCAAGACAAGTTTTATAAAAGGCGAGTTTTTCATGTTAGATACGCCAAGGTCGCCTAACCTGGTACTTATGATAAATAAGCAGGAGATGGCACAGGATTGCTATACGGTGGTTGCAGATATCCTGCGTCTTAACGGACTTGTGGGTTCAAAAACCATTTAAAGCACTATCAAGAAATTATGGCTTGATGCCTGTAAATGTTTGATAGTCCCACCCTTGGCGATTAAAATTTAAAAATGGCAATAAATATTGGAAGTAAAGCACCTGATTTTTCTCTGAATGATATAGATGGAAATAATGTGAAACTTACTGATTTTGGAGGAAAAAATGTTGTTTTATATTTTTATCCTAAAGATAATACACCTGGGTGCGCTGCTGAAGCTTGTAGCTTTAGAGATAAATTTTTAAAATATAAGAAAAAAGGAATTGTTGTTTTAGGTGTAAGTAAAGATAATGAAATTTCACATAAAAATTTTATTGATAAATACAAATTGCCTTTTACTTTGCTTTGTGATATAAATGGGGAAGTTTGTAAAAAATATGATTGTTGGGGAAAGAAGAAATTATATGGGAAAGAATATGAAGGTATATTAAGGAAAACTTTTTTAATTGATAAAAATGGAATAATAAAATATATTTTTGACAAAGTTAATTGTGAAACACATGGGGAAGATGTTTTGGAGATTTTTTAGAAATGGGCAGAAAATATAGAGTTGAACTGGATAGGGAAGGATGTATTGGAGCAGCTGCTTGTGTTGCTGTTGATTCTGATAACTGGACGATTGTTGAGGATGGGAAAGTTGATCTAAAAGACAGTTTACAAGATCCAAAAACAAAATTTTTTATTAGAGAAATTGATGAAAGTGAATTATCTAAATGGAAAGAGGCTGCTGAGGCATGTCCTGTAACTGTAATACATATTGTTGATTTAGAAACTGGTAAGAGAATAATATGAAAACTGAATGCCCTAAATGCAAAAGCAAACATGTTGATGCTGTTGAGTTAATGGGAAGTAAATTTCTAATTTGTTTAAGTTGTGGATATGATGAAAGTGAAGAAGTTTTAGATGTTTATCCTGAATCAAGAGGTGGAAAAGGCGGGAAAGGTTCTCCTTATAAACGTGGCGGACCAATGAGAAGTGTTAAACGATAAATTTTATTTTTTTATTTTCCTAAAGAATGCTGCTATATTTCCATATGCTAAAGGTACTGCATTTAAATCATGCTTGTAAACAAAAGTATTACCCCACATTGATATAACTTTTTTATCTTTTACTACCCCTATATGCTCTACTGGTTCTGTTTCTGATTCAAGTGCAATTTCAATAGGATAACCATAAATTACTATATCATTATCTTCTGATGTGGAAGTATTATTATAACCTCTTCTTTCAAAAAATAAAACTTGTGACATAGCTAGATCTTTTTTATCTCCTTCTAAAAGTGATGGATCTTTTAAATAATCTGATACAAATCTTAAGCAATCATAATTTATATTTAAACTAATACTTCCATAACCATCAACAATTTCAATTTCTGGCAAACTTATAATTGGTTCAAGATTATTTTGAGAGATTAATCTTTCTAAACTTTTTCTATTTCTATATGGTTCTAATTGTTGATAAATTAAGTCCATAGAAGTTTTTTTAATGGGAAAACTTTTAAGTTTAGCTATTCTTGTAGAATAAATTTATCAATATGTTTTTTAGCTTGTTCTCTTTTTCTTTGATGTTCTTTTAAAAATGAATTTACTTTTTCTATTAAAATTTCTTTTAATTCTCCTGTTAATAATTTTCCTGATTTGTATTCATTATAAATTTTTTCTAGTTTCTTGTCATCAGGTTCAAATAACATTCTTAACCACTGGTAACTTACATCGATGTTTGGGTCTCCACCTTTTTTCCTGTGTTCCTCTATCGTTGCTTGGCCTCCAGAGAAAGCATATTTTCTTATTTTTTTAGCTACTGTTTCTGGTGTGTCTGTGAAGGCTATGTAACTTTCAGTTATTGAGGAACTCATTTTTCCTCCCCGCAAACCAGGAATTAATATATTAAATGTTGCTGAAGGTCTAATAAAATTAAATTCTGATCTTGCTCTTGTTGCTATATCCCTTGTAAAATTTATATGTGGTAATTGGTCTGCCCCCACAGGAACTACAGTTGGTCTTGGTCCACCAAATTCTTTTAATTGTGGGTGTAATATATCTGCTACTTGTATTAATGCTGATGTTATCTTTGCAGGATTAGTATCTCCATATATTGACTTTATTTCGTTAAATGTTGTTCTTTTTGATATAAACTTACTCAAATTGTTATATTCTTTTTTCCAATTTGATTGAAAATAAAAATTCATCTTTTTAGGTTTTAATCCTAATGCAATATAATTCGTTAAGTATTCATTTATTGCTATTTCTCTTGCTTTTTCTAATGTTATATCTCGCGTTAGATAAGCTTCTATATCTGCTACTGTAATAAAGCATTCTGCACCTTTTTCTTGGTAATAAATCATTTGATCCACTACTGTTTTATGCCCAAAATGAAAAGTTCCAGATGGCATTAATCCTGTCATCATTATAAAATCTTTTTTTTCTTTAATGGCTTGTAATACTAATTCAAAATCTTTATGCCCAAATATTACTCCCCTTCTCATAGCAAGAGTTGGATCTGGAATTTTGTGTAAAATCTTTGAAAATTCTTCTATTCCAAAGTCTTTACATAGGTTCTCGTAATTTTTTATATTTACTTGCCCCCATGGATCTATTTGTTGATTCATATAAAACTCCATGTTTCTCTTAGTTTATTAACGTTTTTTTCATCTAAAGATCTCCAACTCGGTACAAAGTCATAATATTCTTTTATTTTTTCTGCTAATTTCTTGGAACAGATGTAAAAATGATTGTTTTTGCGATTCCTTTTTATTTGAACAACATTTACATTTAATATAGATTCTATGGATTTTATTCTTTCTTTTAATAATTCGCTGCTAACCATTTCTCTTTTTTCTGTCAATCTTATATAAACCTGATTTTTATATGGTCTCAAATAGGAAATAAATTGATCTAACTTTTTATTCTTTATCTTTGCTATTGGAATATTATAAGAACTTCCTGATTTTAAATAATCTATTAAAATTAATTGTTTTCTAGGATGGGAAAAACCTATAATTTTAGCAAATTTTAATATGCTCTCTTCTGATATTAAGATTTTAATAATGTTCTTATCAGTATAATGTTTGTTAAATATATTCAATTTATTCTTATTAGAGAATTCTAGAAAATCATTTGAAAGTAAATATGATTTAGTAGTAAACCCTATAGCTTTATTTTTAATTCTAGCGTGGCCATCGGTATCAAAAATACCCCTCCAATATAATGTTTCTTTACCTGTGTTTTTAATTATTTTTGGAACGTGTATGATCTCACATTTCTTTCCATCTGGAATTTCATAGAAATAATTCATTAATCTAGAGATAAACTGAGATTCTAAACGTAAAGTATAATAATTTTTAACTTTTTTTATCGTGCCTTTGATATCAAAATTATAGATAAATAATTTATTTAAATTTTCAAAAAATGTTTTAGAATAATGTAATAACCTTATATTTTTAGTTCCATCTGCAATTACTATTTCATTAAAATCTTTACTTATATGACCATCACCACATATAATTCCACATAGATAAGATAATTTATTATTTAATTTTTTACTATTAAAAGGAATTTTTGTTTTATTCCCCCTAATAATTATGTATTTTGAATTTTTAATGATTTCATTAAAAATATAAATAGAGTCATTTGTAGTTCTAGACAACATTAAACTTATAACTCTAGCATATTCTAAAGTAATGTTTCCATTTAATAAATTATTTTTTATCCTGTTCTTTTCTTTGTATTTGGAAGCATAATTCTTATTTCTATATTTTTCTAGATTTTTTAATAATATGTTGGAAATTAAATTAATATTTTTTCCAAACTTTTTGTAAAGCCTGTTTAGGATGTAATCCCTAGATTCTCTATTTATTTTATACTGAATTAATAAACTATTAACTTGTGGATTATAGGAATAAAGCATTCTGTATATATTTAGAAAATCTTTGTTTGTATAATATTTTAATTTTTCAGAATTTAATAATGGATCATTGTCATAGTCTACTTCACCTTTTACATCCCATGGTGTTACTGTAAAATTCATATTATCTTCAAATTTTTCTTTGTTTTTAACTGTATTGTTTAACTTTTTAGTAGCGTAAGTTTTATTTTCTCTTAGTATTGGTTTTATTTATGTCTAATTTATTTTACCAATTATGTCCAAATTGTGGAAATAAAATGATAGGCATAGCTGGTAGAAAAGATGCTATTTGTAAAAATTGTGGTTATAAGGAGCCTTGTTGCTAATATATTTATTTGTTAAACTTATTTTAGATTATTACTTTCATAAAATAGAAACATTTATAAGTATGTTACTACTCTATGGATGTTACTAATGGGGGTTTAAAATGGCATCTCGTGGAGATATTGCAAGATATACTGGTATTGGTCTTTTATGTGGTTTAGTAGGTTGGGGATTAGGTCTTAATGATTGTGGTTCTAATACAAGAGGAATTTCTTCTGTTAGGGTAGGGAGAATTTCTGAAGCATCAGAAAGGATAGTCAAGAATTCATCTAGTTGGCGAGGCGGAATAGATGCCGCAAGGAAAGATTTTTTCAGAAGCGTTTTTTGAAGCTCATCCATAAGTTCCTCCGGTAAAAGCATGGTAAACTTTCCCGTAACGCCAGCCTCGACAATAATGGAAATAGGACTTCG
>JACPCE010000020.1 GCA_016179945.1 Candidatus Woesearchaeota archaeon
TAGATATAAATACTTTTTGTAACAAAAAAACAAAGAGAAAGCTTTAAAATCACAACATAAAATATAATAATATGGCTGAAAAAGAGGTTCTATCTGTAGAAGATATTAAAAAAAATTTAAAGGATATTGACAGCAAAAAAGAACTATCTGACTCAGACAAATTAGAAGGAAAGAAAAAATTTCTAAAAGAACTGATTGCAGATGAAAATTACAAAGATAAGAAAAAAGAATTAGTAAAAGAATTAACGCCTCTAATTCTAAAAAAACCAATAGCAAATTATAATTTAATTTATGATTCGTTAAGTGAAGGCCTAGAACCTATATATTTCTGGACATTAGACACAATGAGGGACAGCCCTCCTGCAGGAATAGGCCTAGAGGTATGGAAAGGCACTGAAGAATTTGAAGCATCTGTAACATCAGGATATTTTGGAGAAATTGGTCAAAGATCTACACTAATGCAGCAAAAAGCTATGGAATATCTAGGTACAATAAATAATATAATAAAAAGCGTTCTTAATTTAATATATGATCTAAAAGAATTTGAAATAAAATTAAAACCTTATGATGAATTAAAAGATTCCAGTCTAAGTGAAGAAAAAAAGAGATCGGCATTATACGCACTTAAAGGTATTTGGATGGATCAAGTAGATTCAAGAAAAGGGCGTGGCAGTATAAACATGCTGGTTCAGGATTTACAATTTGTAACACTAAGAGATGCATTCTTTTATATAGAAAAACCGGAAGATATAGAATCAAAAAAAGTTGACTTAAATGATAGGGTAAAAAGAATTCTAAAAATAAAACTAGAAGAGTTCAACATCTGGAAAGAATACAGTGAAAAAGAGATAAGAAAAAGATATGAAATAGAAAAGACATATTTGAAATCCCAATATGGTACTATTAAATTGTACACAAGCTGGCTAAAACCATACTTAATTGCTGCACAAAAACTGAAAATGCGCAATATGTCAGGCAAGGGGCTAATAAACCCAAACATAATAAATGCATTCTCAAATATGGAAATAGAAATTAAATTATATGGAAGAAAAGAAATTAAGCCAGAAGACGTTCATCAATCATTTAGAGATATAATAATAGACACAAAATATTATGCAATAACAGAAATTATAATGAAGTTTAGAAGCGTACCATCTGCCTTATCAGGCCAAGGAGGAAGGCAGTACATTCATTCAGGTCGTACAGATCTTATATTTAATGGATATGCAGTAGACAACATAGAACTAGAGGCAATAGAAGCAATGGAATTGTACGAAGACCTAGATCTTATTGAAAGCTTCATAAATATAAGTTTAGAACAGTTAGAAAAAGAAATAATAGAATACACAAAAGAGCCTGTTAAAGAAGAATCAGTAAAAAAACCAAAATCAAAAACAGTAATAGAAAATCCATTCAAGGGTTTATTTGAAGGATTTCTAGAAATCTACAAACCAATATCTGAAACATTTGTAAAAAAGAAAAAAGGTCATGAAATAGTATATGAAGAATTAGCATCGATTACTAAGAAAAAAACAGAAAGCCAGACATACTTAATGTACAATTTATACAAAAGAACACATGGTATGTTAAACGTATGAAAAAATTAATTAATATACCAAATATAATAACTTTTATTAGGTTTCTACTATCTCCAGTATTTATTTATTTCTTAATAAAACAAAATACAAAATTAGCTTTGTCAATTGTTGCTATAAATATAATAGCAGACGGGCTTGATGGATTTGTAGCAAGAATTTTAAAGCAAGAAACAAAATTTGGAAGAATTTTTGATTTACTAACTGATGCTTTTTTCTTTTTAATATGTTTAATAGGGCTTACATATTACAAATACATAGAACTTTCAATAACACTAATAATTATACTAAGTGGTTTAATAAAGTCAGTAAGTTTTATAATAAGAAAAAACATTGTATCAAGTAGGTGGAGTAAGTTAAGCGGGCTTCTTTTAAGCATTTTAATCATATGTTCATTAATACTTCCAATTTTATACCAAATAATTAAATGGCCCATAGTATTATATAATATACTAATAAGTTTAATAAGAATATATCAAGCTATAATTATTAGAAAACTATAAAAAGATTAGTTTCAATAATAAAGTAAAATGACAGGATTCTATAAAAGCTATTCAAGCTCAATGGAAGGGCACAAAACCAGTCATAACTGGGCATTGGGTGCACCTACAAATCCCACAATAGCAAGACAGCTAGAAGAATTTGGTAAATTACTGAATCAAGGTATAAAAAATATAGAAATTGGAACTATAAGCGGTGATAAATTTGAACAAATTCCAGAACAGCATTTTGAAGAAGTAAGAAGATTAGCTAAACTTACAGATGCTAAAATATCTGTGCATGCACCACTATTAGATTTAGCAGGATTTCAAGAAAACAGATGGAGAGAAGAACAAAGAGGAAGCACAGAACAGCAAGTTTTCTCTATATTAGAAAGATCTCACAAACTTAGCAATGGAGAAAACGTTCCTGTTGTTTTCCATGCTGGAAACGTAGTAAGTCAGGAATATGGTGTTCCTTGGGATCCAAAAACAGGACCTCAAGGCCCAGGACTAAAAAAAGAAATGTACATCAAAGATGAAAAAGGAAATATAATACTTGATGAAAATAATCGTCCAAAAACAAAGCTTGAACCCACAGAATTAAGAGCAATAACTGTGATAAACCAAGATACTGGGGAATTAACAGTGCTTTCTCATGAGGAAAAATACAGATTAGACAGAAAAGATAAGGAGATATGGGATGTAGATAAAAGACTAGAAAGCCTAAACCAGACTCAGTGGGATAAAGAAAAGCTGCAGATTCTAAACTATCAAAAAGAAGTTGAAGATTTAAAGGAAAAATTAATGTTAAAAATAAAACAAAATGATGCTATTGAGAAAACAGGATTAAAGGAAGATCAAAATTATCAAGATATGCATCACCAAAATGGATTAGAAATTCAGAGAATAAGCGGGCACATAGATGAATTGAATAAAATACTAAGCAGTGAATACCAAAATACATATGATAAATTCATGAAGTTTGGAAAAGATGAAGAGAAAAAGAAATTTGAAGAAGGATTAAAAAAATTGCAGGAAGAAAATAAACCCATACAAGAAAAAATGCTAGAAATAAAAAAAGATTTAGAAGAAAAAGAAGGATTATTAGAAAAAGCCAGAAATGAACAGGAAAAATCAATGTTAGAAAAAGAAAGGGATGAAAAACTGATTAATCTCTCAAACCTAGCATCGATAAAATCAAAACAAATAGTCAACGCACTAACATCTTTAGATGCTCCAGAACTTTGGAGACCAGTAGGAGAATTTGCCATTGAAAAAACAGCACAGACAGTATCAGGAGCTATAGCAAGACTATATGAAAAATTAAAGAAAGAAGGAAGAGAAAAAGAAACTCCTTTTATAGCCATGGAAAATTTCTTTGTTCATAGTCCAATGTCAAGAGCAAAAGACCTAAAGAAGGCAGTAGAACTTAGCAGAGAAAAATTAGCTGAAGAACTAAAAACAAAATGTGAATTATCAGAAAAACAAGCGAAAAAAGAAGCAGAAAAATTAATTGGTGCAACATGGGACGTAGGCCACATTAACAACTTAAGAAAAGCAGGATATGAAGGCGAAGAATTAAAAAAGAAAGTAATAGAAGAAACAAAAGAAATAGCAGATGTAACAAGGCATGTCCATATAACAGATAATTTTGGTTTCTTTGACAGTCATCTTCCACCTGGAATGGGTAACGTTCCTATAAGAGAAATAATGGAAGAATTAGAAAAAACATGGGCAAAACAAGCAGAAGAAGGAAGATTAATCCAAAAACCAAGAGGCATTGTTGAAGCAGGTGGTTTTGTTGCAGAAATAGGGCAAAATCCAACATTGGGAATCATGGAATTTTTTGGAAGCCCATTGTACAAATTATCATCAAGTCCGCATTGGAAGGGTTTTGAATCAGGCGGGGTTGCTTTTAGGCCTTCACCTTATACAGAATCATTTATAGAATTTCCGCAACAGCACTTCAATCTGTATGGAAGCAGTTTCACAACTTTACCAAAAACTCTAGGTGGTCAAGTTAGCGGAGAACAATCCAGATTTAGCGGAACACCAAACCAATAAAATTACTTGCACATTTCTGAAAAACGAACATCTACTATTGCTGGATAACAATGTTTATCTATAATATCTTTCAAATTTAAACTTTTACCTTTTGGTGGATTTACAATTGAGAAGTTTGCAAAATTAGTTAGTGCAGTTGCATAATCTATTTATTCTAGTTTCACCTATCAGTTGTAGAGGTGAAATTCTATGGAAAATCTAATTGAT
>JACPCE010000018.1 GCA_016179945.1 Candidatus Woesearchaeota archaeon
ATTATATATTCCTGAATTAGCAATGAACAGAGTTAACTCTGACAAAGGCTCCAGAATGTGGGAGGTTTGGTGGCTAGCTCCTAGTGTAAGAGCAACAGGAAAGACAAAGGGCGGCAAAAACGTAGTTGTTTATGCTCATGAAAATAATTATTTTAGCAATCCAGCAAACGTTAAGGATGCAGTAGATAATAAAAAATTAGTCAATGGTGCTGGACCAATGCCACAAGATCAATTTTACTCTTTATTAGAAAGAGAAGGCAATGGAAGAGTATTTGTTGTAGATTATGATAAATTAAAGAGATCAAGTTCAGGTGTTATAAGTGTTGATTATGCTTTAGATCATCCTCAGACTATTCCTTTTTTAGGTGGAAAAGATATTGCTGAAAGGTATTTAGCTAAACATAGAAAAGTCTATGGTAACAAAATAGGCGTTTGGCATACTGATGATTTAAAAGATGAGCCAATGGCTCGTATGCGGTACCTTGGCTACGGCGTCAACGGCGGCTTGGATGGCGGCCTGTACGGCGGTAGTCGTTTGCTTGGGGTTGCGCCAGAGGCGCTAGGTGTCGCAAGAAATTTGGAAGCTAAACTTTAATCGTTTATTTTTATACCTTCATTATTTATTTCAAAATTAGCTGATTTGTCTGTTGCTTCATTAATTATTTTTCTTGGATTTTTTTCCAGTTTAATTATATTTTTTGTAAATTTATTTATTACTTCTTTTCCAACAGGTAAAATACCATTTTTCATATTTGAGTAAACTTGACTTGTTATCAAGACTGGCATATTATTTTTTGAGGTATCTTTTAGTATAATTAATTGTTTGGCTAACATTCCTTTCGCTAGTTCTGGTTCTTTATTATTAAGTCTTCTAAAGTGGTGGGTTATTGAATCCACTATTATTAAAGAAATTTTTTTTATTCCTTCCAAGGATTTTATTTGTGTGTGCTGCAGATTAAAATTTTTTATTTTTAATATTAAGATATTTTTTAGACATTCTTTGTTCCTTCCTTTTAATAACTGCTCAAATCTTTCTGTTGAGAAGTTACTTTCTGTATCTAAAAATAGAACTTTTTTATTATTAAGTGCGAACTCAATTGCAATTAGTAAACATAAGGTTGTTTTTCCAGATCCTGCTTCACCATAAATTGTTGTTAATGAATTTTCTTCATATCCTGCTAGAAATTTATCCAGATCTTCTGAACCTGTTTTTATCATAATTAGGATTAATTATATTTCTTTTAATGTTTTTCTATATCCAAACTGCAAGAATTATTGACATTATACAAAGTGAAACTAAATAATATAAAATATTTATTAGATATAATTTTACTGGTTTTCCTTCCCAAAGAACACTTCCAAGCATTACTGGAGCTATAAAACCCAACCAAATAAGAAAACCTATCGCTACTCCATTTAACCATAAACCACCCATGTTATAATAGGGATCTATATTAAAACGTGAAATAACAATAGATAAAATATAACTCATTATTAAACTTCCAATTATCATGACTAGATAAGTCTTAGTCATTCCTTTCTTTTTTGCCTCTTGCATTTTCTTTTCTGTAAAACCCATCATTTTCATCCAAGGTTTTCCGAAAAGCAATTGGGAGTACCACAAGAAGCCAATTACAATGCTTGCAATAGTTTATAACAGGTATTAACATAATTTAAATTCAGGTCAAGAAGTATATAAAATTTTTGTAAGCATAAGATTTATATATTTTATGTATACATATTAGATATATACAAAGATGCAAGACATATTTGATCATGTTGTTTTATGTAACAAATGTAATTCTAAAACTAGAAAGAATTATGCTGTTAAAGACGGCTTTGAGTTAAGAATTCTAGAATGTCCTAAGTGTGCTGAGGTAATTTATCATCCAGGAGATTTAAAAGAGTATGAAGATTTTAAACGACTAAAAGCGAGAAACTTTAATGTTAAATTAAGAATGGTTGGAAATAGTTTTTGCGTATCTATACCAAAAGAATTTATAGACTTTCATAGAGAATTTGAGAGAGAATTCAATGATTTAGTAAGAATGAGTTTGGACGGTCCTGGCAAAATAAGCATGTTTTTTGTAGAAAGAAAAGTTTATAAAAAACCCTAACTAACTGTGATTTAAATGGAAAAACAAGATATCAAATTGAAAGTTATGGAAGCCTTACAAGAAGAGGCGTATAAAGGTGTTGTTAGAATAGACAGCCAAACAATGAGAGATATAGGTGTAAGGCCAGGAGATATAGTTGAGATAGAAGGTGTAAGGAAGACTGTTGGTATTGTTGATAGAGCATACCCTACGGATGTTGGACAAGCAGTTATAAGGATGGATGGAATTTTAAGGAGAAATTCTAAAACAAGTTTAGGGGAGTTTGTTAAGGTAAGGAGAGCTGAAGTTAAAGAAGCAAGATCTGTAACGATAGCTCCTGCGCAAAAGGGAGTCACCATACAAGCTGATTCTATAATTTTTAAAAGAGGTTTGCTAGGAAGAGCGTTGATGAAGGGAGACCAAGTTGCTTTAGGTGGAACAAGAAGAAGAAGAAGGGCAATGGAGGGTGGACCATTTGAAGATATTTTTGATATATTTGAACCTGATTTAGGAATTTTCGGTTTTTCTGGTTTGAAGTTTATAGTTTTAAATGCTGACCCAAAACAGGCAGTTGTTGTTACTGAGAATACAGAAGTAATTTTGAATCCTAAGGCTGTCGAAGTTTTAGAAGAAAAAGTAGTTGATGTAACTTATGAAGACATTGGTGGTTTGCAGGAAGAAGTTAAAAAGATTAGAGAAATGGTTGAACTTCCCTTGAAACATCCTGAATTATTTCAGAAATTAGGAATTGATCCCCCCAAGGGTGTTTTGTTGCATGGTGCACCGGGTACTGGTAAAACTTTGCTTGCAAGAGCTGTTGCTAATGAGACAAATGCACATTTCATTCATTTAGATGGGCCGGCTTGTATGTCAAAATATGTTGGTGAAGCTGAAAAAAGAATTAGAGATATATTTGAAGAAGCAGAAAAAAATGCGCCAAGCATTATTTTTATAGATGAAATAGATGCTATTGCTTCAAAAAGAGAGGAGAGTTATGGTGAAGTTGAGAGAAGGGTTGTTGCACAATTGCTTGCAACTATGGATGGCTTAAAATCAAGAGGCAGAGTTGTTGTTATTGCTGCTACAAATAGACCAAATAGTATTGATCCTGCTTTGAGAAGGCCTGGAAGATTTGACAGAGAAATTGAAATCGGAGTTCCTAAACAAGAAAGCAGATTACAAATTTTAAAAATTCATACAAGAAATATGCCTTTATTTGAGGATGTTAAATTAGATGAAATTTCTAGGGTTACACATGGATTTGTTGGTGCTGATTTAGAAGTCTTATGTAAAGAAGCAGCCATGGTTGTATTAAGAAGATTATTACCTGAGATGAGGTATAGAAAAGATGAGCCAATACCTGCAGAGTTTTTAGAGAAATTACAGATCACTATGTCTGACTTTAAACAGGCTTTGAAATTTGTAAGACCAAGTGCTTTAAGAGAAGTGCTTATAGAGAAACCAAATACAATTTGGGAAGATATTGGTGGCTTGGAAGTTGTCAAGGAAGAATTAAAAGAAGTAGTTGAATGGCCTTTGAAATACCCTGATATTTTCAAAAATTTAGGTGTAAAGGCTCCTAAAGGTGTTTTATTATATGGACCGCCAGGTACTGGTAAAACTTTGCTTGCAAGAGCTGTTGCTAATCAGAGCGAGGCTAATTTTATCTTAGTAAATGGACCAGAATTATTAAATAAATTTGTAGGAGAGTCTGAGAAAGGAGTAAGAAAAGTATTTGAGAAAGCAAGACAGGCAAGCCCCTGTATAATCTTTTTTGATGAAATAGATTCTATTGCTCCCAGAAGAGGAAGGGGTTCATCAGATGCTGGTGTTACTGAAAGAATGGTAAATCAATTGCTTACTGAAATAGATGGTTTACAAGAATTAAATAGTGTAATTATCATAGGAGCTACAAATAGGCCGGACATGATTGATCCTGCTTTATTAAGGCCTGGAAGGTTTGACAGAGTTATGCTTGTTCCTGTTCCAGAGGATAAATCTAGATTACAAATATTAAAGATACATGCTAAAAATATGCCCTTGGACAAAGATGTTAACTTGAATATTATAGCAGAAAAAACTCCAAATTTTGTTGGTTCTGATTTAGAAGCTTTGTGCAGAGAAGCAGCCATACTTGCTTTAAGAAAAGACATGAATACAAAGAAAGTTACAATGAAAGATTTTAATGAGGCACTAAAGAAAGTTAAACCATCTATAACTTCTGATGATATAAAAAGATATGAAGAAATAGAAGATGAATATTTGAGAACTGCGAGAGGTGCAGCAATAAGAGAAAAAGACCATCTGAGTTATATGGGTTAATATGGATAAATTGTTAAGTTATTTAATAATAATTTTACTAATTATCTCTTTTTTATTTAGTTTGTTTTACTTTAACTTCGGATTGAATATTATAGTTTTGGCTTTTATTTTTGTTTTTTTTATAATTTTAATTAGGAAGGCCCTTAAGTGACATTTATTTCTAATTTTATCTTTTTTCTATTATTTTTATTGTCTATAAATGTGTAATTTAATATTTTTATTCCAGGTGTTTTTGATGTTAGTTGTTGAGTTTGTGATGACATTTCTAAAAATTTATCTTCTCCAATCAATCCTTGTGGTTTTTCTATTTGTATTTTATATTCACTAAAATATTTTTCAGGTATTATTCTTGGTTTAAATAACAAATAGTCTTTAGCTGTTATACTTAATTTATAATTTCCTTGAGTTAAAAAATATTTCTTATAATCTTTTTGTATTGGATTTTTTTCTATTATTAAAACAGGTTCTACAACTTTAACTATTGCTTTTATAGGAATTTCTATTTCATCACTTTTGAAACTAAGATTTATTTCCTTTATACCCGGTTCTCTTATATTTAACCACCCAATAAATCTTTCATTATTAAAATTCCAAACATCTCTGCCAATTTTTATCGGATTAATGGTAAATTTGAAATTTTTAGGAAACACAGGTATGAAATACAAAGCTTTATTTAATTCACCCCTAATAACAAGATCTTTTGTTGTAGGAGGATGAATAATATTTTTATTTTTATCCACAACAAATATCTCTGGGGTGGATACACTCATTTTTACTTTTATAGCTTTAATAATTTTTTTAATTATACCTTTTTTCTTGAATAAATAAATAATTTCTTTTTTTCCTGGAGATAATAATTTTATCTCGCATAAACCTGTTTCGTCATCAAATATTATTTCATCTGGCAGAGCTAAATTTTCTTCAATGTCTAATGTGTAATGGTTTTTTAATTTTTTAGGGTAAATATCTCCAAGTAATACAACTTTCTCTCCTACAGTGAGGTTTAATTCTATTTCATTGCCTTCTTTTTTATAATTTTTTATTGGTTTCATAAATTTGTCTAATATATTAAATCTTAATTGTGGTTTTGTTTTCGGCCATTTTTTTATATATTCATTCCAAACTTCTCCAACTAATTGATTAAAATCCTTTTCTTTAAGGCCTGTATTTTTCGGCCTTATATTTTCTTCATCAATTTCCTGCAAGAATTTTAAGAAAAGTTCTAGTGGTGCTGGCTTTCCTTCTTCTATACCTTCATAGTCTATTTGAGATTCATCAATAAAACTATTAAATGATTCTATTCTTGATGCAATTAGTTTCTTTATATTTTTAAGATCTGGTTTCTTTTCTTTGTATTGTTTTGTTCTTATAGTAATATTAAATGTTTTTACTATGTTGTTGTCTGTATTTTTAATGAAGAAACATGAAATATCTTTGGGCTGTAATCTTGAAATGTAAAATTTATATTCTTTATTTGTTTCTAATTTTTTATTAAATTCTATCGATCTGCTGAATTCATCACTGCTTTCCTTTGTTCCAGACCATTCTATATTGTATTTTGAAATATCATCGTTTTCTACTATTGGAGTCAATGTTAAATAATCTTTAAAGTCTAATATTATTGGTTTTAGTTCATCAAATTCTTTATTTTTACCTTTTTCTTTAGTTCTATATAATATTCTAAATTTTGTTTCTTTTGTTATTAATTTGAAATTTATATAATCATAAAGGCCAGTTATATTTCCTTCTTCACTTATTCCAACAACAACTAAATTATATTCACCTTCTTCTAACTTAGGCAAGTTAATGGAATAATTTTGGTTTGGTTCTGTTTCGACTAAATAACTGTATGATGTAAATTCTTCAGTATTTACTGCTTCTTTTGCTGGCTTTACAGTCCAATATAATTTTTTAATGTATTCTCCTTCTGTGTCTGCTCTTATTAACAACTCTTCATTGCTTTTTAATATTAATTTTTTTAGTTCATTTTTTTCTGGTAATTTTATTGTTATTTTATTTGGCTTTCTAGAAGGTGGTTTAGGAGGGAAAACACCAAAAACCATTATCTTTATGGAATCATATATACCAAATGGTGTTTTGTTTTTATCTAATGCTATTGCTAGTAATTGATATTCTCCAGGTTCTAGAAAATTTCCTTCTGTATTAAATGATACAGGAAATTCGCTTTCTTTGTCTACTTCTGTTGCTATTAAATATTTATAGGATCCTAACTTTTCATAGGATATTTCTTCCTCTTTTTTTAGTATGGTCCATAGTATTTCTTTAATTTCTTCAACAGGACCACCAACAATTTTCGCTTGAATTTTTATACTTGTTCCTCTCTTAACTTCAAATGGGGTTTTTTCAGTTACATCTTTTGTTAATGGTTTTACTATTTTTACCTCTATGAAATTTTCAATTTCATGTTCTATTTCTTCGACGTCTAAGGTTAATTTTACTGTTGATTTTTTTAATGATGTTTTTTCAGTAAATATGCATAAAATTTCTTTATTGCCTCCTTCTTTTAATATAAAATAAACTTCTTTTTCTTTTCCAGGTCTTTTGCCTTTGTTTAAAGTTTCATTTTTTCCACAAATAATACAATTCCATTTTACATCATAGTTTGCTAAACTTTCATTAACAATTGATGGTGCAAGCTGCAATGGTGAGTCATCTATTTTTATTTTTATGTTTTTATTACCTGTCCTTAAGTCCTGGAATTTTTTCTTTCCAAGACCTGAAACATGTACGCCAAAAACAGGATAAAATGTTACTATTTCTAATGTTATTTCTTTTATTAATTTTCTAGAATTTTTATCAATAAATTCACATGTTATTATTTTTTTGTCTGCTGTTTTTATTATTAAAGTTGCAATGTTGTTTTTATATTCAAACAAATCTCCTTTTGAGTCACATCTTATACCAATAGAAAATTTATCAAGATAATTTTCAATGTTATTATTTTCTACTGCAGGTATTATTTTTATAATATTATTGATATTTGTAAATATTGGCCTATTTATTTCTTCCCAGTAAGATCCAATTATTTTATCTTTTGTTTCGTCCTTTACCAAGATTTTAAATTTTGGTGTTTGAAATTTTTTAATTACTGTAATAATTTTTTGTGATGCTATTCTTTCGTCAGATCTGATTTTGGGAATTATTTCTAATGCAATTGATATTTTAGATTTTTCTTGGTTTGTTATTTCTGCCGGTATCTCGTAGTTTTTTACAGTGTTATTATCATTACCTGCTATTGTTGGGATATTATTTATATATATAAAATAACTAAATTTTTCATTACTTACTTTTGTTGAAAACCATTCACTTTCTAACAATCTTACTTTAAAAGTTATTATCTCTCCAACATTATACTCTCTTTTTTCCTTTGATATTGTTAATTCTGCTTTAAATTTCATTTTATAATTTAGTTAATACTATTGGTGGATCTGATATGTATATTGTATGCTCATACTGTGATACCAAACAACCCTCTTCTTTTTCAGGCAGCTGAGGATACTGATGTATTATTCCAAGCTTTTCCAAATTTACTAGAGCGAAGCTTACTTTTGCTGCATTAAATTTTTGAGTTAAATATCTCTTTGCAAATGGCAATGTTAAGAATTCTTTTTGTATAAAGCTTAATATTTCTCTTGTTATGGGGTCTCTTACCGGTTTTGGATTATATAATCTATAGTTGCTTGAAGGTTTTCCTTCTTTTACTAAACCAATTCCTGTTGTTGCGAAAGGTTCTATTGCTATTACAAACCCCTCTTCTAATCTTGTTTGATCTTTATTATTAAAATTAGGTATTGATATATTGCTGTGCAGGATATATTGATCAACTTTGTGGCCTGATAGATTTTTTATTACTTTAAAACCAAAGGAAGATATTGTTGATTCTACTACTTCACCTATTTCACAGACTTTTGTATATGGTTTACATAATTTAATGGCTTCATTTAAAGCTTCTTTGCTTGCTTTTATTAGATCTTGGTTTTTATTAGTCCCAACTTCGTGTGTTAGTGCTGTGTCTCCTATAAATCCTTCAATGTGCACACCTAAATCTAATTTTACCAGATCTCCTTTTTTTAGTGTTGATGTATCTTCTGGAAATGCAGTGTAGTGTGCTGCTAAATCATTTACAGATATTTGTACTGGAAATCCAGGTTTACCTTCTTTTTTTTGAATGAATTCTTCTATTTTTTTTGACATTTCCAAGAAATTTGAATTTTCTTTTAATAATTCCTTTCCAAATTCCCTTGCTTCACCAGCTATTTTGCCTGCTTTTTTCCACAACTCAAGTTTTTCTTCCATGGTTAAATTTATATTTTATAATGTGGTTAAAAATGTTGTGATTTAAATGGGTGTTGATTTAAGTGGTATTATTCCGAGAACGGAAATTGATTTTAATTATTTAAGGAATAAGATTGTAGGCGTTGATGCCTTTAATACTTTATATCAGTTTTTGAGCTCTATTAGGGGGCAGGATGGAAATTATTTGATGGATTCAAAAGGAAAAGTAACTTCTCATTTGCAAGGCTTGTTTTCCAGAAGTTTAAATTTAATGAGCAAAGGAATAAGGCTTGTTTTTGTTTTTGATGGAAAACCACCTGAACTGAAATTTAAGGAGAATGAGGAAAGAACCAGCAGAAAAGTTTTTGCTGAACAAAAATACAGGGAAGCTGCAAATGAGGATAATTTTGAAGAAATGTATAAGTACAGCAAACAATTTATTAGACTTAATCAGGACATGATTGATGAAAGTAAGGCTTTAATTAGTGCTCTTGGTCTCCCTTATATTCAAGCTCCTAGCGAGGCAGAGGGGCAAATAGCATATATGTGCAAAAAGAAAGTGATTGATTTTGCAGCATCTCAGGATTATGATGCCTTATTGTTTGGTTCACCCAAATTGGTTAGAAATCTAACTTTAAGTCAAAAGAGAAAAGTCAGAGGAGGCAAAACTGTTTTTACTTTTTTAGAGCTTATTGAGTTAGATAAAGTTTTAAAAGAATTAAATTTAACTCATGACCAGCTTGTAGTTCTTGGGATTTTGATTGGAACTGATTTTAATGGTGGTGGTGTTAAGGGAATAGGCCCAAAGAAAGCTCTGAAGTTAGTGCAGAATTATAAATCTATAAATCAGTTTGATAAAATGTTTGCTGAGTTAAATATTGATTTTGACTGGAGAAAAGTCTATGATATTTTTGTTAATCTACCATTTGAAGAAAAGTTTGATCTGAAATGGAAAAAGGTTGATGAAATAGCTGTTAGAAAACTTTTAGTTGATGAGCACGATTTTAATTTAGAAAGGATAAATAGCTTACTTGATAAATATAAAGAAGAAAATAAAAATTCTAATCAGAAAGGATTGAGTGATTTTTTCTAAGGTTTTTTGTTTCTTTTCCAAACCTTTGAAGTTATGTCACTAAATTCTTTAGATATTATTCCTTCTGTAACAGATGTTATTCCTTTTTCAATTCTTAAGAAATTTATAAACATATTCCAAGGAGGTGATTCTTTTGTTTTTTTATTTGGCCATTGTTTTTTTCTTCCCCATTTTTCAAATTCTGGGAATGTTGTTGCAATTCTTGCTTCTATTTTTTTCAAGTTAGGATTTGCCGTTATGCTTACAGTTATACTATTAATTACTTTTGACCCTTTAACAAATTCACAGGTTATTGATCTTGGGCCTTTTAATTGTGATTCATATTTCAATCCCGGTAGCCCTTTTACTTTACCTGGTTTTAAATTGTCTCCTGGTGCATTGTTTTTCCAACTTATTGTATAATTTTTTATATTATCATTTTTTACACCAGCTTGTAATAGATATGTTTCTTTCATATCCAAGTTTATTGGGAAATCTTTATTATCACCTTTTATTTTTTTATTTCCTGTTTTATCAAATACTGTAACTATAAAATCCGGATTTGTTGGTATTGTACCTATTGGGAACATTATTTTTACATTTGCTACAGGACTTGTTCCTCCTTTTTTTGTGAATATGCAATATATTTCTTTATTTCCTGATTCTTCAATTTCTAATAGTGCATCACCAGTTCCTGTAGGTGGTGTAAATTTGTCTCTGCCTACTATGTTTCTTTCTGACCAAGTAATGTCATAGTTAGTTAATGCACCATTCTTTACTTGGGGTCTTAATTTTATTTTATCTCCGATTTCAGCAATTGCCTGAGTGCCACCAAACATTTGTGATTTATAACCTGCTCTTGGGTTTTCTACTTCAACGACAAATTCAATTTTTCCAGGAGTGACTGCCGGAAGAACATTTATTGATAAAATTATTGTTTCTAATATATTTCCAGTTGATTTTTCTTTAATTGTGCTTGTTAATTTTTTTGGCCCTAATGATTTAAACATTACTGTTGCTGCATTTATTCTTTTGTCAAACCTGTAAACAGCATCACTATTAATATCTATTTCATAATCTTTTATATCTGCTGGGGAGTCTACTGTTCCCAAGAAATAATAAACATCATTTTCGTTGACATCAAATGAATCGTCTTTAGTATAAGTTCCTACAGGTGTTCTTGAATTAGCCCCACTTCTTTTGAATGTGTTTAATTTAAATATTGGTTTTGCTTTTTTTGCTACAGTTACTATCACTTCTAATGAACTTGTTGTTCCCGAAGCTGTTTCTAAGAAAGTGAACTCAACTATTTTTTTACCATCTGTTGAGAATGTTGATTCAAATGTCGGTATTGGTGTTGCTACTGTTAATCTTGGTTCTTCAGCTCCTTTTGCTGTAGTTTTTCTTCCTATGCTTGTTGTATATTTTCCTATATCGCCTGCTGGATTTGTATTTAGTTTGAATCTTATTGCTTCTCCCGTATTTGCTGCAATATTTAATGGACTTGTTCCTGCATTTGCAATGCCAAGGTTTATTCCAGTACTAACGTTTTCTACTTCAATTATAGGGAAATTTATTGCTCTTGGAACTTCTATCTCAATTGTTATTGTGCTATCTGTTCCAGTTGCTGTTTCTCTAATTACAAATTCAATAATTTTTATTCCGTCTGTTGAGAATGTTGATTCAAATGTCGGATTTCTTCCCCTTATAGGCACTGGTATTTCAGTGCCAGTTACAGTTGTTCTAGGACCAATGGTTGGTGGATCATATTTTCCTATGTCTCCTGCAGGATCTGTATCTGCTGTGAATCTTATTGTCTCTCCAGTATTTATTATTATTCTTGGTGTGATAGTAGTATCAACATTTATTTGAGCAGTTCTTCTTGTTTGATTTTCTACTTTTATTATTGGAGGATATGTTGGTCTTTGAACATCAATTAATATTTCTACTCTTGTTCTTCCTGTTGGATCTACAAAGTCAAAGTAAACATTTTTTGTACCAACAGTGTTAAGATTTAATTCGTAATCTGGACCACTACCAACCATTCCCAAATTTTCTCCTCTGCTTAAACCTCTTGTGCTTGGTGTAATACTTCTGTAATATGATAAGCCGCCAGGTGCTGTTGATCTTGGCGCAAATCTAATTAATTGTCCTATGTTTGCTCTAACTCTAGATCTTGTAGTTGGTGTAGCTGTGCCTAAAGGGGTTGTAGTTGTTGTATTTTCTATGTGAATTTCTGGAGCTGGAACAGCAGAAATATCAATTGTAACATTTAGTTGTGTTGTTGTTCCTCTGTTGTCTATAAATTCAAATTCAATTGTTTTTACTCCAGGAACAATTGCAGTTAATTCATATTCTAGAGGAGATCTACTTGTTTGCCTTATACTTTCTCCTCTTCCTAATCTTGTTCTTCTAGTTGTTGTTATTCTTCTGTATTCACTTAATCCACCAGGAGGATCTGTTTCTGGCACAAATCTCATAATATTACCAACAACCCCAGTTACTGTCGGTGCAGGAGTTCCTGGTCTTGCTGTTTCTCTACTTCCAGTTGTTGTATTTTCTATTTCCAATATCGGAGGAGAAATTGATGTTGCTACTTGTATAATTATATTTACTGAATTTGTTCTACCAGATCTTGTTTCTGTAAATACAAATTCTATTTCTTTTACTCCAGCATTATCAATAACTAGTTCATGATCTGGACCTGCACCAATCGGAACCACTCTTTCTGTTCTACTAAGACCTCTTATTCTTCTGCCTAATGCTATAGTGTAATTTGCAATTCCACCTGCTGGGTTTGTATCCATGCCAAACCTTATCCCATCTGTAACGTTTGCTTGAAGTGGTGTTGGCCTTCCTCTTTGAGGGAATGTTTCTATATCTCCACTGACTACATTTTGAACATTAACTACTGGAGGATATACTGGAGGAGAAACATCAATTTGTGCTATTAAATTTACTGCTGTTCTTGTTGATGTATTTGTAAATATTAATTCTATTGTTCTTGCGCCTGGAGAATTAACAGTTATTTGATAATCATTAGTTCCTCTTACTTGAGTAATTCTTTCTCTTCCTGTTAATCCAGTTGTTCTTCCTAAGGCTACGTTATATCTTGCTATTTGTCCTGCAGGTCTTGTCTCTGAGTGAAGAACAATTGTGTTTCCAATTTCTGCTTGTACTGGTGTTGGGGGTGTTCCTGGAAGTATTGTTTCTGTAGCACCACTATCTGTGTTTTCTACTTCAATTATTGGCGGATTTGCTGGACCTGCACTAGTAACTTGTATATTTATTTGAGTTTCTGCATTTGTTGTATTATCTCTAAAAATAAATTCTATTGTTTTTGCGCCTGGAGACCCTATAATTAGTTCATGATCTGGACCTGCACCAATCGGAACCACTCTTTCTCTTCCTGTTAATCCAGTTGTTCTTCCAACTCTTGTTGTGTATTCTCCTATATCTCCTGCAGGATTTGTTTCTGGACGGAATGTTATCGTTTCTCCAGGATTTACTCCTACTGATAAAGGGTTTCCTGGATTTGCTACACCCAAAGATATTCCTACGGTTGTGTTTTCTACTTCAATTATTGGTGGATTTGGCGCCCCTCTTCCTCCTCTTGGCGGGACTAATTCTAAAGTACCGAATCCTGTATATTGTGAATTGTTATCAAGATCTGTAACTACCACTCTTACTGGAACTCTTTCATTAGGGGCATTGATTGTTCTTGTTGAAGGGATTGCAAATACAATCTCTGTATTGTTATCTGTTTGTTGCTGTCCTCCTACTTCCCATGCACAATGAAATCTTCCTCTTGCAGGGTTCCAACCCCATAATCTTCCTGGCTGTTCTATGTTTGCTATTAAACGAATTGAATCTCCTGCAGTGAATGGTGGATATGGTCCTGGCCTTATGTTAACTAATTCTGCCAGTACATTAACTCTTAGTCTTCTTGGTTGTGGCTGTGCAGTACCTCCTCTGCCTGCTGGAGCTGCGCTTCCAGGAGGAGCACCCCCGCTCCCAGCTGCATTACGTTCTCTTCTTTCACGCAAAGCACCCCATCCACTTCTTACAACCCAGCCAAGTAACCATATTACTCCTGCTGCAAGACCAAGAACAATTGCAAGCCCCAGTATTGATACAAGCCATGGGGGCATAAAACCCATTAGGTTTGGCCATATAACTCCTGCTAATAAAAGTGTTAATCCAAGAAAAATTAATGCAGGAAGTAGTGATAGCTTGTCTTTTCCACTTAAAAATAAATATACTCCTGCTAAAAATAGAAATAATAATATCAATGCGGCAATAGGGCCAAAATCAAGCAATCTCCAACCCATACGTGCTTCAAGTAGAAGCAGGCTCATTGCCAACAATAAACCAATACCGACATACAATCCTTTTGCTCCGCCTGATTCTTCTTCACCTTCACCACCTGACAGATTTCTATATGCAATTCTTGCTATACTTCCAAAAATCAAAAAGAAGACAATAAAATCAATAAAACCATACCATCTGTAGTAAAGATTTACTAAATCTTCTATAGTGTAGGTTGCATAATAAAAACCATACCAACCTTCAAATAATGCAAAAACAGCTGCAGGAATTAATGTCAAAAATAGAATACTCCCAAATAGCAAAAATCCTACCCTTTTTTTATTTTGCATTGAGAAAAATTTACCAAAATGGTTATATAAATCTTACTATATTTTAATTTTTATGAAATGTGTTAAGGTTGGCTTAAAACATGCTGAAAAAGTGAAAATAGAACTTATTAGGTTGGGTGTTTTTTCAAATAATTATTACATTGCTAAAGACAAAGATTTTATTTATCTTCCTGTGATAAAAAACTTAAAAAATTATAATGTTGTTAATAAAAAATTAATTAAGAGAGAGAAATTAAGTTTGGAAGACGTTTTGAGGAAGAAATTAAACAAAAAAGAGTTTAAATTGCTTGTAAATTCTTACGATGTTGTTGGAAGTGTTGCTGTTCTTGAGATTGATAAAAATTTAGTTAAAAAGGCAAAGACAATAGCTAATGCACTATTGAAAACAAACAAAAACATTAAGACGGTTGTTATGAAGTCAGGGGAACATGAAGGAAAATACAGAATACAAAAATGCAAATATTTGGCAGGCGTTAAGAAATTTTATACATTACATAAAGAAAGTGGAATAGTTTTAAAATTAAACATAAATAAAACTTATTATTCTGTTAGGTCTAGCAATGAGAGATTAAGAATAGCAAAATCTGTTAGAGAAAGTGAAACTGTTTTAGTAATGTTTTCAGGAATAGGGGTTTATCCTTTAGTTATTTCTAAACATAGCAAGGCTAAAGAAGTATACGGCGTTGAAATAAACCCTGATGCTTGCAAATATGCTGGGGAAAATGTTAAATTAAACAGGGCTCCTAATGTCAAATTGTTTTGTGGCGATGTAAAAGCAGTTGTTCCCCAATTAAATAAAAAGTTTGATAGAATTATTATGCCTTTGCCAAAAGACAGCATACAATTTTTAGGTTTGGCTTTAGAAAATTTAAATAAAAAAGGGGTTATTAATTTTTATTGTTTTTCTAGAGAAGATGAAATTATGAATTTTGCAAATAAAATAAGCGAGGAATATAATGTAAATATTTTAAGTATTTTTAAATGCGGGCAAAAAAGTCCCAGGATTTATCGTTATTGCATAGATTTTCAAAATTAGAAAGATTTATATACTTATTACTGTTAAGTAGTAATAATTATTTGTTAAAATGGCTGAAGGATTATATCAAATGATTAAAGGAAGATTAGGATTTGTTTTAGCTACAGGTCTAGTTGCTTTGGCTTTATCTGGATGTGGGAATGATAAAAAACCTACTACTGCTTTTTATGCTAAAAGTTCAACAGCTAGTGTTACTGTTTATGAGGTTGTTGGAGGACAAGAGATTTTAGAAGTAAAAGATTACAAAGGAAGACCTGTTGCTTATTATAAAGTTGATGCAGCAGGTGCTCTTGTACCGATAAGAGACACAACCCGTATAGCTGCTCAAATTGATTTAAATAATCCAGGAGCTGTTGTATTAAGATAAGTTTTTAAGTTTTTTAATTTTTCATTTTTAATGCGTAATGATGAGGTGAACACCCGAAGACGAAAGGATGATTGATGGTAGTAGCTTCTGAGCGCATTCAATAAATTTATATAATTGATTCTAAGTTTATAATTTAATGATAAAAAAGAGAGGCAAGAACAAACTAGATGAAATTCTTAATTTACAAAAGAGACAATTCTTAGAACAGAAAAAAATAGAAGCTTTAGAGAAAAAACAATTGATGAAAGTTAATGAAGTCGATATTGAAGAGCATGAAGTTGAGGGGTTGGAGAAAAAACAGCTTAAAGAACTTGAAGAACTGAAGCAATTAGAACTTAAAATCAAAGAAAGAGTTGGAGAGCACCCATTAAGAAAAATCACCTATAAAGATGTTGGGAAATCTATGATTGGTGCTTTTGTTGGAATAGTCAGTCATTATACTGTTTTGGAAGGTTTGCATTTTGCAGATGATATTTCTTTAACTAAAGCAAACTTTTTTTTATTAATTTCTTTTTTAGTGGGATTAATTATGATTTATTATACTGGTTTTAGAAAAGTTAAGGATGTGAGGTTATTTGCAATTTTACCTTTTAGATTGTTGTTAGTTTATGCTGTTACTATAATTGCAATACTTATTGTTTTGTTAATATTTGGTTTTAGCCATTATGACAGTGGTGTTATTTACAGGCAGGTTGCTGTTTTAAGTTTGCCTGCAATAATAGGAGCATGTGCTGCTGATTTAATAGGTGGTGATTAAATGGCACAATTAAAGCCAGAATTTATTTTATTGAGGACTTTAGGACAGTGGGATAGTTTTATACAGATATTTGTGGATCAGTTAGAACTTTTAATTAGTGGTGTTGGAGATAGAGATGAGACTTTGTTAACATTATTTGATATTGAAACGGGTTTAAAAAATTGTCATGGTCTTTTATCTAAATTAATTGTTATTTCTCCTAAAGAAATGTTAGTTCATAGGCAAAATAAATTAGTTATGGATTGTTATAAGTTATTACGTGGCTATGTAGTTCAGCAGAATTCAACTTTGGAGGATAAGAGGAGAGAAATAGAAAGGCTTAGATCTCAAATAAAATTACTTCCTCTTAGGAATCCACCACAAAGAGAAGCTGCATAATTTAAAGTCCTAATTCTGCTGCTGCTTTTCCTTTAGGTTTTAATGCTTTTGGTTCTTCCCCGCCATGCCATGTGAATCTTGGACGGATTTGCAATGGATAAATTCTTTCAGATGTATCATCTAGTAATATTGCTGAACCTCTTAATTTTGGGAGTAAATTAAAATATTTTTGTATTGCTCCGGGCAGATATGTTTGCATCATTGCATTGAGTGCATCAATATCTCTTCTTGCTGTAAGCCTGTGACTTAGAACTATGTCTGTTTGTGTTATTACATCTGAATGGATCTCGCCTGGTTGTTGTGTTGCCATAATTAGACTTATTCCTGGTTGACGGCCTTCTCTTATAATATGAATTAGTGGTTCTGTTGCTGCAGTAATTTTGTCTTTAGGTATAAATGAGTGTGCTTCATCAATTAAAATCCAAACTAATGGTGTTTCTTCACCTGTTGTTTCTGAACTTGTCTGAAAATATGAGTGGCCTTTTTTCACGTCTTCTAATTCTTCTTTTTTTCTTGCAACTATTCTTTCTTCCATTAATTTTTTGCATATTATCCCAGTTACTAAATTTTTAACATTCCAGTCTTTGTATGCGCTTATATCTAATATTGTAACTTTACCTCCAGATACAATTTCTTTTATTGGGGTACTTTCTTCGCTGAATATTTCCCAAGACTTTGCTGCCAAGAATCTATTTATTGTTGCAAGCTTTGTATTTTGTTCTATTTTTTTGTTATCTTCTATAGCTTTGATTATCTCATCTATTGAGTAATTGCTTTTTTCTTCCTTAATTTTTGAAATAATTGATTCTATGGCTATTCCAATTGCATCTGTTACAAAAACATTGAAAGAGTTACACCAATCTAGAGAACTTAATTCACTTGGATTTATTGTAAATGGAAAATCTGTTGGGATTCCTTCTTCTTTGTATTGCTGAAAGTAACCTGCTGGTGTGTAAATATTAATATCTAGTGGTTTTTTTGGAAGCCCCCATTCATCTAATAAATCTTCATCTTTAAGATTTGGGAAACGCATTGTCCAGAAAATACCCATTGTATCAATCATTAAAACTGCAATTTTGTTTTTTACTTCTGTAGGAAGGTGGGCCATCTCTTCTGCTACTACACCTAATGTATAGGAATTATGTGCAACTATCGGAATTTTTCCAGCTAGGAAATTATGATTTATTGGTACTGTTAAGTCGTATACATATTCTTCTTTATGATTTAATAAATAATCTATTTTATTAACTTCATCAAATATAATTTTTGATCCTTGATTTATTTCTTCTGTGCATACTATTTTATCACAAATTATTATTTCATCTGCTCTTTTTATTATTATTTTATTATTTTCATATATAAAGAAAGGATGTTCTGATGTACATGTTAATTCTCTTCCTTGTTCTGTTTCTATTTTTATTAATAGTAACGGGGCTTTATGTCTCCAGAATTTTTCAACTATAGATTTGATTATTTTTAATTTTGATATATCTACACACAGGGTTTCTGTACCATCACATTCAACATATTCCCAATCCTGATCTTTTTTTACTTTATTATTTTTGAATTTTTCTTCTATCAATTCTTTAATTTTTTTTGTAGATTTATTTGCCAGGTATATTTGTGTATCACCAGCAACACACTTTCCCGAACCCCTCTTTCCTGCCACAAGTACAACATGTGTTTTTGAAACATCTAAGTAAACTTTGTTTGAAAGGGAAGTTGTGTTCCCCATTTTAACATAATGTTTGCCTAGAAATACAGAACCCTGAATGCCTAGTGCTTTTCTGTCGCTATCAGACCTTCCAACAACTATTTCATACATTTTTACCTCTTTTTATTATAATTTAATATATTTAATCTTTAAAACAATTGTTGTTTTCTTCCATAAGTTTTAAATATATAATATAATCTGGTTTTTTATGGTTGTTAAGAAATCTAGTTTTAAAAGAACAGATGTCAAGAAAAGAAACAAACTAATTCCTATTGTTGTTGGTGTTATTATATTAGTTTTATTACTTATTTTACTTATTTTACAATTGAATAAAGTTAAGGCAGCGGAAGGCGATACTGTTACAGTTGACTATACTGGTTATTTAGATGATGGAACGGTTTTTGATACAAATATTGAAAGCATTGGCTTGAAGAGTAATTTAAATAGAGAAGACTATAGTCCTTATACTTTTGTAATTGGCAATGGCGATGTTATTCCTGGTTTTGAGAGTCAGCTTATTGGATTAAGTTCTGGTGAAAAGAAAAAATTTACATTAGCTCCTGAGATGGCTTATGGTAATGCAAAGGAAGAGAAAATCGCTCACGGTTTAAAAAGAAACCTTAACATTACAAAGTATTCTTTTGTAAATACAAGTAGTTATACTGTTTTGTTTGATAAGGAACCTAAGATTGGTGATATTTTAAGGAGAGAGGAAATTCCTTGGAATATGAAAGTTGTTGAAATTAATAATACCAATATTAAGATACAAAATTTGTTGTCTTTAGGGGATAATATTAATTTAACAGGTGTAACTTGGGATTCTGTAATAATTGGTGATGATGATGAATTTATAACTGTTAGACAAAATCCTAAAATTAATGACCGCGTTGTTTTTCCTAGTGCAGCAGGCATTTTATTTGCTAAGGTAATATCTGTTGATGAAAACACCTTTGCTATAGATTCTAACCATCCTTTGGCTGGGAAAAGCTTAACTTTTGAGGTTGAAGTCAAGAACATAGTTAAAACTAAATAAATGATTTTATAAATTCACATTCTTCTTCGTCTAACTTTAATTCTTTCTGAATATTTCTATCTTTTAAAATATTTTTATAATAATTAAAATTTTTCACAGCATCTTTTATAGATGTATGTGTATAAGATGAAATTTTTTCTGATATTGTTTTTTTCTTTACATTTTTCATATTTAATTGCCAAATTCTTAATGGTCTCATTGATCTTTTATATTTTAGAAATTTATTATTTGTGTTTGTTTTTATTACTGATATTCCTGAAGACAATAACAAACTTTGGTAATACATTAATCTCCAATACTGCCATTTATGTATTCTGCCTTTGAATACATCTGCTTTTGACATTAGTTCATATGATTTAAACAAATCTTCTTCTGACTTACATTCTAAGGGCAAGTTTTCATCCAACCACAACATATATTCATTTAAGTCTATATTTTCTAATATTTTATAAGAATCAAAACTTTTTTTATTAAGTA